>JBBAVS010000015.1:0-4070 GCA_040397585.1 Pirellulales bacterium | reverse complement strand
GCAGGTCCCAAAAGTGGCCGCAGGTTTTTAACCTGCGGGAACACAACGCCCACAACCGTTCTGTGCAGGTTGAAAACCTGCACCCACTCCAGACAGCCGGCGTGATTACAGCCCCCGGTCTTCGAGGAAGTTCAGCAGGTCGGCGACGCGGTTGGAGTAGCCCCACTCGTTGTCGTACCAGCTCACCACCTTCACGAAGTTCCCGAGGCCGATCGTGTCCACGGCCGAGAAGATCGAGCTGTGGGGATCGCCCTTGAGGTCCGTCGAGACGAGCTCTTTGTCGGTGTATCGCAGGATTCCCTTGAGGGGCCCCTCGGCGGCCTTCTTCATGGCAGCATTGATGTCGGCCGGCGCCGCATCCTTGCCGAGGATCGCCGTGAAGTCGACCACGCTGACCGTCGGCGTCGGCACGCGGAAGGCCATGCCGGTGAACTTCCCCTGCAGGGCCGGGATCACGAGGCCCACAGCCCGTGCCGCACCGGTGCTCGAGGGGACGATGTTGAGGGCCGCGGCCCGGGCGTCGCGGAGATCCTTGGCGGCGGTATCGACCGTCTTCTGCGAGTTGGTGTAGGCGTGCACGGTGGTGAGCAGGCCGCGGTCGATGCCCCAGGTCTCGTGGAGCACCTTGGCCACCGGCGCGAGGCCGTTGGTGGTGCAGGAGGCGTTGGAGATCACGTGGTGCTTCTTCGGGTCGTACATCTCGTTGTTGACCCCGAGGACGATCGTCAGGTCCTCGTTCTTGGCCGGGGCCGAGATCACCACCTTCTTGACGCTGTCGCGCTTGTGGGCGGCGGCCTTGGTGGCGTCGGTGAAGAAGCCGGTGCTCTCCACGACGATCTGCACGTCCTGGCTGCCCCACGGGATCGCCCCCGGATCCTTCTCGGCGAACACGTGGATCTTCTTGCCGTCCACGAACAGGTCGTTGCCCTCATACCCGACCTTGCCCTTGAACGGGCCGTAGTTGGAGTCGAACTCGAGGAGGTGGGCGTTGGTCTTGGCGTCGGTGAGGTCGTTGAGGGCCACCACCTGGACGTCGCCGTTGAGGCCGTACTTCTCGTAGATGGCGCGGTAGGTGAGGCGGCCGATGCGGCCGAAACCGTTGATGCCGACGCGGATGGGCACGGCGAGTCTCCTGGGACGGTGTCTGTGGGCCCGGCTGTTCCGCTCCGTTGCGGACGCCGACGCCTTTCTGGCGGGGCCGGGATGATACACGCCCGTGCGCCGGCGGCTCAATCGGCGGTCGTGCCGCGGCGGAAACCGGCCCAGATGGCAGCCTACCGAGCCGAATCGGCCGGGCGGGCGGTGAACGCCTCGAGTTCGGAAGGCCGGGATGGGCCTCCTTACAACGACGCGCCGCAGCCGGCCGGAGACATGCTCGGCGCCGGCGGCACTTGTGAGTTCAAGGCACCAACGGAATGTCGACGCCCGGCGTCCACAAGTGTCACCGGCTTCGGCGCGTGCCTCCGATCCGGCTGCTCCCCCGATCGGAAACGCAGGCGAACGATGATGCAGCGAGGGGTTGCCCGTGCCCCGGGAGCCGGCGTATGTCGACCAGCGCAGCCAGGATGGCGAAGCGCAGGCGACATCGAGCGAGCGCAGGGCAGGATGCCCGGAGCGAGCGTCCGGCGACGGGGCACGGGCAGCCCCTCGCGGCGCGGCGGGCCGTGATCCCCATCGCTTACGCGATTGGGCTTCCTGACGGAGGAGCGTCCGGCGACGGGGCATGGGCAGCCCCGAGCGGCGCGGCCACCTCGCGCCCCGCAGGTTGAAAACCTGCGGCCACTTGACGACGGGCATCGGCAGTCCCGAGCCGCCGCGGGTAAACTCCCACGTATGCCGTCCCCCGTCGTCGAACTCGAACACGTCCGCAAGTCGTTCGCCATGCCCGGCGGCGAGACCGTGGCCGTGCTCGACATCGAGCGATTCGCCCTCGACGAGCGAGAGCAGGTCGCCCTCACCGGCCAGAGCGGCTCCGGGAAGTCGACTCTGCTCCACGTGATCTCGGGCATCATGCGGCCCGACGCCGGCCGCGTCCGCGTCGCCGGCCACGACATCACCAGGCTCGGCGAGGCGGCCACGGACCGGCTGCGGGCCGACACGCTCGGCCTGGTGTTCCAGCAGTTCAACCTCCTGCCCGGATTCACGGCCCTGGAAAACGTGCTCGTCGCCATGTCGTTCGGCTCGGCCAAGCCCGACCGCTGGCGGGCCGCCGACCTGCTTGCCTCGGTCGGCCTGACCCACCGCCTCCACCACAAGCCGGGCGAGCTCTCGATCGGCCAGCAGCAGCGGGTGGCCGTGGCACGGGCGCTCGCCAACCGCCCGCGGGTGATCCTCGCCGACGAGCCCACCGCCAGCATCGACACCGCCCACCAGGATCAGGTGATCGACCTGCTCACCACCACCTGCGCCGAGCACGACGTCGCGCTGCTCGTCGTCACCCACTCCCCCGAGGTCGCCGCCCGCTTTTCGCGGCGGCTCCGCCTCGAAGACTTCAACCGCGCCGCCGTCCACCACGGCTGACCACGCCCTCCACGCCCCATGTCACTCTTCGGCATCGCCTGGCGCACCATCCGGCAGCGGCTCCTGACCAGCGGCCTCACGGCCCTGTCGCTGGCGCTCGGCGTGGCGCTCGTCGTGGCCACGCTGGTGATCGGCGACGTCGTCACGCAGGCGTTCAAGTCGGGCTCGGGCCTGGGCTACAACATGATCGTGGGGGCGAAGGGCAGCCCGCTGCAGCTGGTGCTCAACAGCGTGTATCTCATCAGCAAGCCGATCGAGAACATCTCCTGGGCCTTCTACGAGGAGTTCCTTCCCGCGACGGCCCGACCCGACGGGGTCGCCGGCACGTTCGCGGGCAGCGTGCAGACGGCCGTGCCGATCTGCATGGGAGACTACTTCCGAAGCTACCGGGTGGTCGGCACCAGCGCCGCCTACTTCGACCGCCTGACCTACGGCGGCGGCGGCCCGCCACGGCTGCCCCGCTGGCTCGCCCGGCTGCTCGGCCAGTCGGCCGCCGCCGCGCCGCCGCGGTCGTTCGCCTTCGCCGCGGGCCGCAACTTCCGCGACGACGAGTTCTTCGGCGGCGTGCTCGGCAGCGAGGTCGCCGCGAGACTCGGCCTCGAGGTGGGCGATCCGTTCGCCCCCACGCACGGCGCCGACGACGGCCTCGTCCACGACCCGTTCACCGTCACCGGCATCCTCGCGCGGACCGACACGCCGGTGGACCGCGGCGTGTACGTCAACATGGAGGGCTTCTATCTGCAGGAGGGGCACGCGAAGCCGGTCGAGGGGACGGCACCGGCCGCCGGCTCATCTCCGGGCACTCCCGCGCCGCTGCCCCGCGAGCAGCGGGAGGTCACGGCGATCCTCGTGGAAACGGTGTCACTGCCGGGGCTGCCGGCCGAGCTCACCGCCATGGCCCTCAAGACGCAGATCAACGAGGGCCGCGACGGCCAGGCGGCCGAGCCGATCCGAGAGATCAGCGTGCTGCTCGGCCTCTTCGTGCGGCCGCTCGAACTGCTGCTGTTGCTCGTCACCACGCTCGTCGTGATCGTGTCGGCGATCGGGATCCTCGTGAGCATGGTCGGCTCCGCGCTCGAACGCAGCCGCGACGTGGCCGTGATGCGGGCCCTGGGCGCCCGCCGCAGCCAGGTGCTTGCCACGGTCCTCATCGAGGCGGTGATCATCGCCCTCGGCGGCGGGCTCGCCGGCTGGGCGCTTGGCCACGTGCTCGTGGGAGCGATCGGCCCGCTGATCACCACCAACGCCGGCGTCTCGGCAACGCTGCTCTCGGCCGCTCCGACCGCCGAACTTCTGCTCGTGCCCTTCCTGATCGGCCTGGCGATCCTCGCCGCGCTGCTGCCGGCCCTGGCCGCCTACCGGACCGACGTGGCCAAGTGGCTGGGCTGAGTGCCGCTCGGGGGGTGGCCGCGCCCCGTCGCCGGACGCTCCTCCGTCAGGAAGCCCAATCGCGTAAGCGATGGGGATCACGGCCCGCCGCGCCGCGAGGGGCTGCCCGCGCCCCGTCGCCGGACGCTCCTCCGTCAGGAAGCCCAATCGCGTAAGCGATG
>JBBAVS010000014.1:39684-47150 GCA_040397585.1 Pirellulales bacterium | reverse complement strand
TCTCGATGATCCTGGCCGGCGTGCTGCTCAAGCTCGGCGGCTACGGCATCCTCCGGATCTGCTACCCGATCTGCCCGGGGGCCGGCCTGTCGCTCGCCTGGCTGGTGTGCGGGCTCGGCGTGGTCTCCATGGTCTACGGCGCCTTCGCGGCGCTCGCCCAGAAGGACTTCAAGCGGATGGTGGCCTACAGTTCGGTGAGCCACATGGGCTACGTGATGCTCGGGCTGGGCGTGTGGAGCGCCGTCGCCGGCAACCAGTTCCGCTGGGACGCCTGGGCCCAGGGGGTCAACGGCGCGATGTTCCAGATGCTGGCCCACGGCATCTCGTCGGCCGGCATGTTCTTCATGGTCGGCGTGCTCTATGACCGGGTCCACCACCGCAACCTCGAGGAGTTCGGCGGCATCTTCAACCGGATGCCGGTCTACAGCGGCCTGGCGGTCGCCGTGTTCTTCGCCGGCCTCGGGCTGCCCGGCCTGTGCGGCTTCATCGGCGAGGTCTTGGTGACGCTCTCGAGCTGGAACTACAGCCGCACGCTGGCGGCGATCTCCGCGTTCACCGTGATCCTCACGGCGGCCTACATCCTCTGGGCGATCCAGCGGGTCTACCTCGGAGCGGAATACAAGGGCCCGCACGGTGACCATCTCACGCCGATCACGGGGCGTGAGCTGGCGATCGCCGCGCCGCTGGTGTTCTTCGCGATCCTGTTCGGCGTCGCTCCGCAGCTGATCTTCAACTACGTCACGCCGTCGGTGAACCGGCAGGTGGAAACGCTTGCCGACTGGACCCGCGACGTGGGCACGAAGGCCGTGCAGCCCGTGGCCGGAAGCCCCGCCGCGGCCGACGTGACGGCGGTGCGGTAGGCACGACAAGGCACCATTTCACCGCACCAGGCATCGGACCCAAGCATCATGGATCTCGGAACACTCCTGACGAGCAGCCTGACCGACACGCTCGGCGTGTCGCTGCCGCACTTCCGCACCGAACTGGCGCTGTCGGCCACGATCGTGCTCGTCCTGCTCTGCCGGATGCTGCCCGTGCTCCGCTGGCTCGACTCTGCTCTCGTGGCCCTCGGCGGCGTGGCCTTCGCGCTCTGGTATGCCTGGTGTGATCTCCGCGGCCTGCCGGGGTCGCCGTGGGCGACGATCGCCGGCACGCAGCCCGGCTCCATGGAGCTGTTCGGCGGCCTCCTCGTGTTCGACTCGCTGACGGCGTACATCCGCCTGCTGCTCTGCGGGTTCCTCGTCCTCTACATCCTGTTCACGAAGGTCTCGGGGATTCCCGACCGGGAGGACGGCGCCGACTTTTACACGCTCGTGCTGGGGTCGTCGCTGGGCATGTGCCTGATGGCGTCGGCCAACCACCTGCTGATGCTGTTCATGGCCGTGGAGATGGCGAGTGTGCCGTCCTACGCCCTCGCGGGCCTGCTCAAGGGCCGCAAGGCGAGTTCGGAGGCGGCGCTGAAATACGCCGTCTACGGCGCCGGTGCCGCCGGCATCATGCTCTACGGCATCAGCCTGCTGGCGGGCGTGCTCGGCACCTGCCACCTGCCGAGCATGGCGGCCGAACTGGGCCGGATCGTCGGCGAGGGATCCGACACCGGCTCGATCATGGTCCTGGCCCTCGGCGGGTTGATGCTTGCGGCCGGCCTGGCGTTCAAGCTCTCGGCCGTGCCGTTCCACTTCTGGTGCCCCGACGTGTTCGAGGGCGCGGCGGCCGAGGTGGGGGCGTTTCTGTCGGTGGCGAGCAAAGCGGCGGCGGTGGCCCTCGCGATCCGCGTGGCCTTCTCGCTCGGCTGGTTGGGCGATGCCACGGGCGTCACCGCGACGGGCCTGGCCGACGTCCGGCACTTCTCCGTGTATCTCATCGGCCTGATGGCCGCGGTGACCTGCACGCTCGGCAACCTCGCCGCCTACGGCCAGACCAACATGAAGCGGCTGCTCGCCTACTCGACGATCGCCCATGCCGGCTACCTGCTGATGGGCGTGGCGGCGGCGGTGGCCATGCTCGGCGCCGATCCGGAGGGGTGCCGCAAGGCGGTGACCGCGCTGGCCTTCTATCTCGCCACGTACGTGTTCATGAACCTCGGGGCCTTCGCGATCGTGGCCGTGCTGCGAAACCGGCTGCGGAGCGAGGAGATCGCCTCCTACGCGGGGCTCGTCCACACGAACCCCGGCTTGGTCGTGGCCGCCACGGTGGTCCTGGTGAGCCTGATCGGCCTGCCACCGCTGGCCGGCTTCGTGTCGAAGTTCCTCGTGTTCTCGTCGCTCGTCGAGGCGATCACGAAGGGCATCGAGCGGCCGCTGATGCTCGTCCTGCTGGTCGTCGGCGGTCTCAACACCGTGATCAGCCTGTTCTACTACCTCCGGGTGCTGAAGGTGATGACGTTCGATCCGCCGAGCGACGCCCGCGTGGCCGCCGCCGCCCCCGTCTGGCTGCCGGGGGCGCTGGTCACGGCTGTGGTGGTGCCGGTGGTCCTGCTCGGCATCTTCTGGTCGGGCCTCTACGCCGCCGCCCAGCTCGCCGGCACGTTCGCGTCGTAGGATTTCGAGACACCGCCATGGCCACCGACCCGCTCTGCCACCTCGTCGCCTCGATCCAGCCGTCGATGCTGATGTATCTCGGCGACTCGGGGATCTGGTCTTACCCGGGCCCCGAGTCGGTGAAGCTCGCGCTCGCCGACGCCGTGGACGACCTCAAGAACGTGGTGGAGCGGGCCACCGCGTTCCTCGACGAGCGGGAGACTGCGGTGCCGCAGAAGGCCGCCTATCCGCTCTCCTTCACCGCCCTGCACGACATCGACCTCGCAAACCTGCTGCCCCGGGTGATCGAGGGTCTCAGGCGGCAGTTCACCGCCCTCGACTCCCTGACCGGTCCGACCGGCACCGACGCCGCCGCCGCCGATCTCGTGGCCGATGCGAAGCAGTCCACCCGGCAGCACCTCGACGCCCTCGAGCAGCTCGCTGCCAAGCTCAAGGCGGGTCTCGCCGGAACGGCGCCGACCGCGGGCTGATGGAGTTTTTCGACAGCCACTGCCATCTCGATCCCATGCGGTTCGGCGCCGAGCTGCCGGACGTGCTGGCCCGGGCCCGTGCCGCCGGCGTCACGCGGCTGGCGGTGATCGGCACGCGGGCGGCCGACAGCGAGGCGGCCGCCGACCTCGCCGGCCGCGAGTCGGGAGTCGTGGCGGTGGCCGGCATCCATCCCAACGACGTCGCTGAGGCCGAGCCGGGCGAGTGGGAGCGGATCGTGCGGCTCGTCGAGTCGGGCCGCGTGGCGGCCGTGGGGGAGACGGGCCTCGACTGGTATCGCACCTCCGCGCCGCCGGAGCTGCAGCGGGAGTGGTTCGACCGTCACCTCCGGCTGGCGCAGCGGTTCGCGCTGCCCGTCGTGATCCACACCCGGGAGAGCATCCGCGACACGCTCGACATGCTTCGCGTTGCCGTCGCCCGCGGGCCGCTGCGGCCGATCCTCCACTCGTTCACCGGCACCGCCGCGGAGGCGGCCGAGGCGGTCGAGATGGGCTGCCAGCTGGGCTTCGCCGGCATGGTCACCTTCCGCTCGTCGGCGGCGCTCCGCGAGGTGGCCAAGGCGGTGCCGCTCGACCGCCTGCTCGTAGAGACCGACAGCCCGTTCCTCGCGCCCGAGCCGCTCCGTGGCCGGCGGAACGAGCCGGCCAACGTGGTTCACACGGCCCGCTGCCTGGCCTTGGCCCGCGGCGAGTCGCTGGAGGCGTTTGCCGCCGCCACGACGGCCAATGCCCGCCGTGTGTTCGGGGGGAGCTGACCATGGACCGCCGCGCCCGGCTCCTCGATGACTGTCCCGTGGCGACGGGCCTCGGGCTCGAGTTCGGGCCGCTGGCCAATCCGGTGGTGCGCAAGGCCGACGGCCGCGTGATCTACGTCGACTACACCGACACCGACACGCTCCGCCGCAAGGCCGCGAACGATCCGCAGGTGGACGAGCACGCGGTGGTCGCGATCGACGTGGACCTCCAGCGGGGGCCGCTCGTCGAGCAGTGCCGCGATCTGGCCCCCTTCGACTACGCGGTGGCGTCGCACGTGTTCGAGCATCTCCCCAATCCGGTCGGCTGGCTGCGGGACGTGGCCGCGGTCCTGGTGCCCCGCGGCGTGATCGCGCTCGCCGTGCCCGACCGCCGGTTCACGTTCGACTTCTTCCGCCGGGAGACGACGGCCGCCCAGCTCGTGGCCTGGGATCTCGAAGGGCTCCTGAAGCCGAGCCTTCCGCAGCTCGCCGACCACTACTACCACGTCCGGCAGGTCGAGACGGCCGCCGCCTGGGCCGCGCCGCCCACCATCGAGGCCGTGCCGCGGCACCACGACGACGAGGCGGCCGCCCGGATCCTCGGCCGGGCCGTGGGGGGCAAGCACGTGGACTGCCACTGCTCCGTGTGGACGAGCGACCACTTCGCCCGGGTGATTCCCGAGGCGATCCGGCTGCGGGCAGTGCCGCTGCGGATTCGCCGGCTCGACGAGCCGGTGCCCGGCACGAATGAGTTTCTCGTGCACCTCGAGCGACTCTGACGACGCCCGGTCCCCGGGAGACGACAGTCCCCCACGGCGTTGGGTAACCTTGGCCGCGGGGAGACCGCATGACCGCCTCGATCCGCCGCCAGACGCCGTACGTGTTTCACGGTCAGACCACGTCGCTGTGCGACGAGTGTCTGGCGCTGGTGCCGGCGAAGATCCTGATCGAGGACGGGCAGGTCTTCTACCAGAAGCGCTGCCGTGTCCATGGGACCCGGCGGGTGCTCGTGTCCACCGACGCGGCCTACTGGCGGCTCTGTCACGATTACCTCAAGCCCGGCGACCGACCGCTCGCCCTCCAGACGCACACCGAGCGGGGCTGCCCCTACGACTGCGGCCTCTGCCCCGACCACGAGCAGCACTCCTGCCTCGCGCTCATCGACGTCAACGAGGCCTGCAATCTCACCTGCCCCGTCTGCTTCTCCGACTCCTCGCCCCAGCGGCCGTTGCACCGGCCGCTGGCCGAGATCGAGCGGATGATGGACGTGCTCGTGGCGAGCGAAGGCGAGCCCGACCTCCTGCAGATCTCCGGGGGCGAGCCGACGATCCACCCGGAGATCCTGGAGATCCTCGCCGCGGCCAAGCGGCGGCCGATCCGCCACGTGATGCTCAACACGAACGGCATCCGGATCGCCGAAGACGCCGAGTTCGTGGCCCGGCTCGCGGAGCTGCGGCCGGGCTTCGAGGTCTATCTGCAGTTCGACTCGCTCCGCCCCGCGGCCCTCGTGAACCTCCGCGGAGCCGACCTCACCCGCATCCGCCGGACGGCCCTCGAGAACCTGGAACGGGCCGGGATCTCCACGACGCTCGTTGTCGTGGTGAAGCAGGGCGTGAACGACGACGAGCTCCAGGCCATCGTCGATCACGCGCTGGAGTGGCGGTGCGTTCGCGGCGTCGTCTTCCAGCCCGTGCAGGATGCCGGCCGCAACGACGGGTTCCACGCCGCGACCGACCGGTTTCCGCTCTCCGCCATCCGCCGGCGGCTCATCGACGCCGGCGGGCCCTTCGGGGAGGGAGACATCATCCCGCTGCCGTGCAATCCCGAGAGCATCGCCATCGGCTACGCCCTGCGGAAGGGATCGACGATCGCCCCGGTGACGTCGTTCTTTCCGCGGGAGCTGCTCGTGGAGGCCCTGCCCAACGCGATCACGTTCGAGAAGTATCCCGACCTCCACAAGCAGGTGCTCGAGTTCTTCTCGCTCGCCACCACCGAGTGCAACAACGAAGCCCGGCTCGCCGAACTCCTCTGCTGCCTGCCCGAGGTGCCGCTGCCGGCGGGCCTGGGCTACGAGGACACGTTCCGCGTGGTGATCGTGGAGTTCATGGATGCCCACAACTTCTGCCTCGGCCGCGTGAAGCGCTCCTGCATCCACTTCGTGACGCCGGACGGGAAGATCATCCCGTTCGAGACCTACAACCTCTTCTACCGCGACGCGGCCGCCCGGGCACGGATGCAGCGGTCATTGGAGGGATCATGAGAGGCCTGCTGATCGTGCTCTGCTCGCTGGCCACGTTGGCGGCAGTCCTGGCCGGAGGGTGCGCCTTTCTGTTCACGGGCTTGGCGGCCGCCGGGGCTCCGAACAAGGACGACTTTGTGGGGATGCTCGTCATCACGCTCCCAGTGCTCCTCGTCGCCGCCGTCGTGGTTGGTGCCAACACCGCCTTGGTCGCCGCGATCCGTCAGAACCGCGCCCCAAGGCGCAGCGGCTGGTTCGTGACGCTGGCCGTGATCGACCTTCTGGCCGCCTGTTGGATGTTCACCATGGCGGTGGCGAGAGGCGTGCCGAGTCTCGAGTCCCTGCTGCTTCCGGCCGCGCTCTTGGCGAAAGGTGTGCTCACGCTCCGGCTCCCGGCGGAGCCGCCCCGGCTGCCGCCGGCGGGCGCTGGTCGGGAGTGACCGTGCCATTTTCGACGAGACTGCCGCCTGGATCACCGCGGGCGTGGGGCTGGTGGCCGCGGCCGTGCTCGCGGCGGCCGTGTTCGCCGCCTTCGCGGCCAAGGGCCTGTTGACCCTCCGCTGGGCCGCCTCGGCACCGACAGCGGGTGCTTCCGGACCGCCCGACTCACGATGAATGTCCACGCCGCGTTCGACATCGCCGCCGCCACCGCCGCAGCGGCCATGACCGTGGGCTGCTACTTCTGGCGGCTCAAGGACGCGGCCGCGCGGATCGACCAGGCGGGCTTCGGCTACGCCTTTGCGCTCGTGGCCGGGGCCGCCCTCGGCGGGTTCGCGGCCGGCACGGCGAACCTCTGGCTCTCTGGCGATCCGGGCGTGGCCCGGAGCATCGTGGGGGCGCTTGCCGGCGGGATCGTCGCGATCGAGCTCTTCAAGCGGGCCCGGGGCATCACCGGCTCGACGGGCATCATCTTCGTGCCGGCCTTCTGCACCAGCGTGGTCATCGGCCGCTGGGGCTGCTTTTATTCCGGGCTCACCGACCACACCCACGGCGGGGCGACGGCGGTCGCCTGGGGCCACGACTTCGGTGACGGCGTGCTCCGCCACCCGGTGCAGCTCTACGAGTCGGCCGCGATGGCCGCGTTTCTCGTGTACGCCCTCGCGATGCTCGCCCGCCGCGACCCCTTCTTCCTGCGCCACGGCTTCTACCTGATGGTGCTGTGGTATGCGGCGCAGCGGTTCTGCTGGGAGTTTCTCAAGCCCTATGCTCCGCTGCTCGGCCCCCTGAACCTCTTTCACCTGATCTGCCTCGGCCTGATCGCCTACGCCCTGACGATGATGACCAAGGAGTCACCCACCCAGCCCGGGGCCGCCCCTGCCCCATGAGCCGGCCTCGCTGGCCGAGCGGAGCCAGGATGGCGAAGCGAGGCCAGCGCGGAGTGAGCGGATGCCACGATGGCATCCGCGAACGTCCGGCGAAGGGGCAGGGGCGACCCCGGGCGGCGCGGCGCACAGGTTGAAAACCT
>JBBAVS010000014.1:33021-39584 GCA_040397585.1 Pirellulales bacterium | reverse complement strand
AAACCTGTGACCCCGGGCGTCCCTGGAACCGGCTAAGATGCGGGCCCTCGACCCAGGAGCCCGTCATGGTCCGCACCCCCAGCACGATGCTGCCCCTCGGCACGACCGCCCCCGACTTCGACCTCCCCAGCGTGGACGGCCGGATGGTCGACTTCGCCGCCGCCGCCGGCCCCAAGGGGACGGTGGTGATGTTCATCTGCAACCACTGCCCGTTCGTGAAGCACGTGGCCGACCAGCTGGCGGCGCTCGGCCGCGAGTATGTTCCCGCGGGTATCGGCTTCGCGGCGATCAGCTCCAACGACGTGTCGAGCCATCCGGCCGATTCGCCCGAGCAGATGGTTCGCGAGGCGGAGGAGCGGGGCTACGTGTTTCCGTATCTCTACGACGAGACGCAGGAGGTGGCGAAGGCCTATCACGCGGCCTGCACGCCCGACTTCTACGTCTTCGACGCCGAGCGGAAGCTCGTCTACCGCGGGCAGCTCGACCCGAGCCGGCCGGGCAGCGAGGTGCCGGTCACCGGCCGCGATCTGCGGGCCGCCCTCGACGCATTGCTTGCGGGCAGGCCGCCGGTCGCGGAGCAGATCCCGAGCCTGGGCTGCAACATCAAGTGGAAGGCGGGCAACCACCCGCCCTACTTCAACCCCTGATCACCGGCGCTCGGGCTGCGAAGTGGAAGCAGGCCACGCAGGGCTTTTCCCCCGGACCGTCAGCGGGGCTTGTCGCCGCCGGGCCGGGTGGGGCCACGGTTCGCAAACTTGCCGATGTCCTGCGTGTCGCCCGGTTCGAGCCGCGCGGCACGGAGGTTCTCACGCTGGATGGCCTCGTAGACCTCCTGGCGGTGAACCGGGATCTCGGAAGGGGCGTTGATTCCCAGCCGGACCTTGTCTCCCCGGATGTCCACGATCGTGACGACAATATTGTCGCCGATCATGATGCTTTCGTCACGTTGTCTGGAGAGCACGAGCATGGCTGGTTCCTTCCTGATCCGTCGTGGAGGCGGCACTCCAATGCCGCCGGCCACTGATGATTATGCACTCTTTTTGAGTGGCGGTCGTTCGAGGGAAAGTTCGTAGTGCAAAGGCAGGTCGCCGCTCGCAACGACCTGACGGCCTGTGCGGGCTTCGAGGTTGATGACGATTGGCGCCTTGAGATTGAGCGTGAGGCCTGTGCCGTTTTGTCCGACGACGACGACGACCTGGGCCTGCCGCATGTCGGCGACCGCCAATGGGCTGAGTTCGCTTCGCGGGATCCGCACCTGGTAGTCGGGCACGAACCGCCGCGGGCTGACGACGGCCACGGCGACGTCGCCCCGCGTGGTGCTCTGCAGCCAGCCGAGGGCATCGTTCGACGCGTCGGCGAGCAGGGCCCATTCGCGGCAGTCCTCCAGGCCCGGAAGCCCGCTGGAGAACCGGATCAGGTCGCTCGGCTCGACCTCGATGCAGCCGAAGCGTGTGGTGATGATTCGCATGGCAGTGGCACTCCTTGCCCGATCCCTCCCGCCCGCACCCGCCCCGCTGGCGGATGTCCGACGCGGGCCCGGCGGTGTCTCGCCGGGTCGGGCGAACTCCCGTTCGCCCCCAAGGAAATCGGCAGGTGGGGCGGTTGGCGTGAAGAAAAAAGGTCTGGCGAAGAGAATCCGGTGCGGCAAGTGGTGGCAGGGGCGCGGGGTCGGGCGATCACGGGCTTTTTGCTGCCGGCTTGACCGCCCCCTAAACTCCGCACAATCGGTGCGAGGTGCCCGACGGCTCGCGGTTCCATGGAAAGCGTCATGCGTCAGACAGCAATGCTTCGCGTCACGGTCGTCGGTCTCGCCGCCTCGCTGGCCGGCTGTTCCTCGCAGCCATATGAGCAGGACTACCAGAAGCGGGTCGCGGAGTTCCGCGGTGCCGCGGTCTTCGCCACGCTGGCTCGGGATGCCACGGAGTTCGCCGAGGGCCGGCTGAAGCTCCGGCTGCCCGCCCTGCTGGGGCCGCCGGCCGAGGACGACGGCACCAAGATTCGGGCCCGGCCTCCTTTCGTCCGCGACTTTCCCGGCTACGCCGCCGCCTACGAGAAGCTGCTCACGACGAGCAACACGCAGCTGCCGGCCGTGCTCACCGTGGGCGTCGTGCCCACCGCCGAGCGCCGGCACGCCGACGTGGAGAAGGCGATCCTGGAGCAGGTGCGGCGCGACGAGGCGTTTCCCAAGGTGGACTGGGAGCGGGGCCGGGCCGTGGAGCCGGTGGCGGGCGGGCCGGCCGTCTGGGACGTGCTCTCGCTGGCCGGGCAGCAGGAGTTCGAGAGCATCGTCGCGGGCAATCCCGACTACAAGAAATGGCCCGGCCGGTGCGAGATCTGGGTGTCGGCCGACCCGAAGCAGGAGGTGTGCACCGTGCTGGCGCTCCGCGTGCCGGACGACGTGGCTGGCCAGCTGACGGTGCCGGTGCCGGCCTTGATCGAACTCGTGGCCCGCACGGTCGAGCCGGGCGCGGCCCCGGCGGACGAGCAGCCCGCCGCCCCGGCGCGATGACCGGCGCGGCGGGGAGAGTCCCCATCGCTTACGCGATTGGGCTTCCTGGCGAGGCGAACGTCCGGCGACGGGCATGGGCAGCCCCGAGCCTCACGAACGCGCGAGGCTCGAGTGTGACCCGCATGAGGTCAATGCCGCTTACTGCCACATGGGCTGGGCCCGCCAGGCTGCCAGCGGCGCGAGCACCAGCAGCGGCATCCAGGCGCCGATCGACGGGCTCAGGGCGTCGCCGGTGACCAGGGCATGCGAGCCGAGCACCGTCAGGAAGAAGACGACGGTCATGCCCACGCACATCCCCACCGCGACGAACACGCCGCGTCGGCTCGGGCCGAGCACGAGCGGGATGCCGAGGAGCACGAGCGCCATGTCAAGGGCCGGGGCCACGAACCGCGCATGAACGCGGAGCGGAATCTCGGCGGCCACACCCAGGCTGGGATTCCGGATCGCCTGCATCAGGTCGAGCGTGGAGGAGTATTGGCTCCAGTTGATCGAGCCGATGAGCTGCTCGAACGTCACGTCGCTGACCACGAAGCACTCCCGCGGCTCGAGCCAGGCCGCCGCGGCCCGCGAGAGCACCACCGGTGTGCCGCCGCACTCCAGCGCCGGCAGCCCGTCGATGTCGGCCGGCTCGCGCACGCCCCGCAGCAGGTAACCCGCCGGGTGGTCGCCGTCCGCCGGCTTCCAGAATGCCTCCGCGGCGGTGATCTGCGAGCCGTAGCCGCCGAGCTGGGGTGGCATCAGCAGGCTCGGCTGGTCGATCCGCGTCCCAGCCGACTGCGCGCCCCGGCCCCGGAAGAGGATCTCGGTGCGGTTGTCGTACCGCGGTTCGAACGGGGCGGCGAACTCCCCCTTGAGGTCTTGGGCATTGCGGGCGAAGGCCTGCCGAATCCGGGGCAGGACCATTTCGCGGTTGGTGGCCGCGAGCAGGGCGATCGCCGCCGAGAACAGCAGCACGGGCCGGGCGATGCGCCAGCGGGTGGTGCCGGCGGCAAGCAGTGCCGTGAGTTCGTTGTGGCGTTCGAGCCAGGAGAGCGCGAACATCGCACTGGCCAGGGAGATCACCGGGCTGGTGGCGTCGAAGAACCAGACCAGCCGGCAGCCGTAGTACGACGCCAGCACCTGCACCAGCCCGCCGCTCTCCGCGGCGTGCGACAGGAACTCCTCCATGTTCGTGAAGGCGTCGAACACGAAGTACAGCCCCGCGAGGCTCACGAACACGACGACGAACGCGTGCAGTTGGGCGCGGGTGATGTAGCGGTCGATCAGCATGGCTGCTTGACTGGACCGCCGGCCTGCGGACGATGGTGCTTCGTGCGGGGCCGGCCGAGGGCGGGCCGCGGAGGGTAGGGAGCGCGGGCGGCACCGTCAATCTGGGAAACCTCGCGGATGGCCTGGTGGAAGCTGCCCGGACTGGCGCCGCTCTTCGACCTCGTCTGCCCGCCGCGGTGCGCGCTCTGCGGGGTTGACCTGCCGGCCGCGGGTGAGGGCCCGCTGGCCTGCACGGCATGCGCCGAGGCGATCTCGGCCGATGCCGCCCGCTGCGGTGCGTGCGGCGAGCCCGGACGGGCCGAGGCGTGCCGCTGCCGGGGACGCTGCCGCGACTGGGACGGGATCGCCGTCCTGACCGCCTATGGCGACGACGTGCGCGGGCAGGTGCTGCGGGCCAAGCGGCCGGCGGGCGACGCGGTGGCTGCCGCGCTTGCAGGCCTGTTGGTGGCGAAGCACCACGACACCTTCGCCGCCTGGCGGATCGACACGGTCGTGCCCGTGCCCATGCATTGGCGGAGGCGGCTGACGCGGGGCACGAGCTCCGCCGACGTGCTGGCGGCGGCCGTGGCCAGCCGGCTGCGGCTGCCCCGCCGCCGGCTGGTCCGCCGCCGGCGGTTCACCCCGATGCAGAACGAACTGCCGTTCGAGGATCGGCGGAGCAACGTCCGCGGGGCGTTCGTGGCGAGCCGGCGGGCGGCAGGCCGCCGGATCCTGCTGGTCGACGACGTGACGACCACGGGAGCCACGCTGGCCGAGTGTCGCAGGGCCCTGGTGGAGGCCGGAGCCTCTGCCGTCTACGCTGCGGTGGTCGCCCGGGCCGATCGCGGCAGGTCCGATCCGCGTCGGGACTGACCGCGGGCCGCCCCGGGCTCCGACGCACCGCACCGACTCGACATCCGTTCGTTTCCCAGGAGGCCTTCGGGCTCGGCTTCGATGACCACCGGCGTCCCCCTTCGCATCGGCACGCGGGCCAGCCTGCTGGCCCGCACGCAGACCGGCTGGGTCGTCGAGCGGCTCGCGGACGCAGGTGTCGCCGTCACCGTCGAGACCATCGGCACCCGCGGAGACGACCGGCGCGACGTGCCGATCGCCGCGATCGGCGGTGACGGCGTGTTCGTACGGGAGCTCGAGCAGGCGCTGCTCGACGGCAGGATCGATGCGGCCGTCCACAGTCTCAAGGACATGCCCACCGCGGAAACCGCCGGCCTGCGGCTGGCAGCGGTGCCGGTCCGGGCCACACCGTTCGACGCGCTCGTCGGCCGCGTCGCGGGGCGGCTCGCCGACCTGCCGCCCGGCGCCCGCGTGGGCACGTCGAGCATTCGCCGCGTCGTCCAGCTCAAGGCGGCGCGGCCCGACATCGAGGCGATCCCGCTCCGCGGCAACGTCGACACGCGGCTGCGGAAGCTCGATGCCGGTGACTACGACGCCCTGATCCTCGCCGCCGCGGGACTCGAGCGGCTCGGCCTCGGGGATCGGATCACGGAGCTGCTCAAACCCCCCACCTTCTGGCCGGCCGTGGCGCAAGGGGCGCTGGCGGTGCAGGTGCGGGCCGCCGATCCGCGGGCGGTCGAGGCCGTCGCCACGATCGACGATCAGACGACGCATGCCGCCGCGGTGGCGGAGCGGAGCATGCTGGGAACGCTGGCGGGGGGCTGCCTCGCCCCCATCGGCGGCTGGGCACGCCCCGATGGCCATGGCGGGCTCGTGCTCGGCGGCTGCGTGCTCGATGTCGATCCCGCCACCGGGGCGGTGTCGAGGATCATCGCGGAAGGGTCGATCCTGCGGGGAGGCGCGTCTGCGGATGCGGCGTCACTCGGCGTGGATGTGGCGCGGCGGCTGATCGCCCTGGGAGCCGAGGACATGCTGCTCCGGATGCGGACGCGGATCGCCTGACTGCCCTCCCACGGCGGGGCGGCCGAATCGTGCCGCACCACTCAGGTGGAGGGTGGGATGCCGGGGCGTCACCCTTAGAATCGGCGAACCGACGCGGGTGTGGCCTGCCCGGCAGGCGTCTTGGCGTCGCGTTCTGACATTCAACTGGCATTCGGGAAGAGGGAGAGTGCATGGCGATCAAGGTGGTGATTGCGGACGATCACGAGGTGGTGCGGCGCGGGCTCGTGAGCCTGCTGGCCGGCTCCGAGGTCAAGATCGTCGGTGAGGCGACCACGGGCGAGGAGGCCGTGAAGCTCACGAAGAAGCTCAAGCCCGACGTCGTCCTGCTCGACATCCGCATGCAGGGCAAGGACGGGCTGGAGGCGCTGGAGAAGATCCGGGCCGACATGCCGGCCGTTCGCTGCGTGATGCTGTCCACGTTCGACAACCCCACGTACGTCGCCCGTGCCGTCGCCGCCGGGGCGCACGATTACATGCTCAAGGGCTGCACCCGCAGCGAACTCATCAGCTCGATCACCGGTGCTGCGGCCGGCCAGCTGCCGATGCGGGCCGGCGAGCTGCGGCGCGTGGCCACCACCATGGCGAACCGGGTCGCCACGGCGGATCCCGACATTCCGCTCACGCAGCGGGAGACGCAGGTGCTCCGCCACATGGCCCTCGGGCTCTCCAACAAGGAGATCGCCCAGTCACTGACGATCAGCGTCGAGACGGTGAAGGAGCACGTGCAGAACATCCTCCGCAAGATCGCCGTGAGCGACCGCACGCAGGCCGCCGTGTGGGCGGTGCGCCGGGGCCTGGTCTGACACGGGGCTTCAGTGGGGGCAGGTTTTCAACCTGCCCATGCCGCGGTGAGCGGGTCTTCCGCAGGTTGAAAACCTGCGGCCACTTCTTG
>JBBAVS010000014.1:0-32921 GCA_040397585.1 Pirellulales bacterium | reverse complement strand
CTTCTTGAAGCCTGTGGCCACTTCTCAGCGGGCCCGAGGGTGGGCCTTGTCGAAGGCGTCGAGGAGGCGGCTGGTCGTCACGTGGGTGTAGATCTGCGTGGTCACGAGGCTCTTGTGGCCGAGCAGTTCCTGGACGCTGCGGATGTCGGCCCCGGCGTCGAGCAGGTGGGTCGCAAAGCTGTGCCGCAGGGTGTGCGGACTGGCTTTGCCGGCGAGTCCGGCCACGGCGAGGTGCTTCTCCAAGAGTCGGGCGACGCCCCGCACCGACAGCCGGCCGCCGAACTTGTTGGTGAACAGCGGGCGGGCGGCGGTCCGGCCGGTGGCGGCGGGGCGGGCGGCCAGCCAGGCACGCAGCGCCGCCTGGGCGTGCGACCCCACGATGCCCAGCCGCTCCCGCCGGCCCTTGCCCCGGATGCGGACGGTGGCGTTGCGGAGGTCGAGGTCGCCGTCATCGACGCCCACCAGTTCGCGGACTCGGCATCCCGACGAGTACATCAGTTCGAGGATCGCGCGGTCGCGGAGGCCGCCCGCCGCACCCGGTCGCGGTGCCGCGAGAAGTCGGGCGATCTCGTCTCCCGTGAGGAACTTGGGGAGTTTCCTTGGCTTTCTCGGGCTGCGGAGCGGCTTGGCGGGATTGCCGCGCACCCAACCCTCGCGTTGCCCGAAGGCGTAGAAGCTCCGCATGCTCGCGAGCTTCCGGGCCACCGTGGACGCCGCGTAGCCGGCGGCGTGCAGGCCGGCGGCGAACCGCCGCAGCAGCACGCTCGAGGCCTCGCCCGGCGTCCGGCAGCCGGCGGAGGCGAGAAACTCCTCGAGCTGGAGCAGATCCTCGCGGTAGCTCTTCACGGTCAGGGGCGAACCGCCGCGCTCGGCCGCCATGTGCCGCAGGAACCGCTCGATCGACTCGCCAAAGGCCGTACGGTTCGGGGCGGCGCTGGCCATGCCGGTGGAATCCGTCGCCTCAGGCCGGACGGTCGGCCCGGCGCCCGAACCGCAGCCTTGTCGGACGCGGCGTGTTCTGCCGGACCTTCTGGCCGAGCACCGCGGCGTCGTACCAGGAGAAGCTCAGGTCTGGATTGGCGGCATGCCGCGCGAGGGCCTCGAGGGCCTGGTCGCGGCTGTCGTCGTCGTACAGGAAGACGTAGCGTTCGCCCCCCTTGACCAGAGCGATCACGTTGATGTCACGGGAGGCCATGAGAGTCCCCGGGCGAGCGCCGTGGCCGGAAGAGTGGCCACCCGATCAAGTATCGGCCCGCGGAACCTGGCGACCCCAGGGTTCCGCGGCGCGCTCCCCAAGTCTCCGCGATCGGGCCAACCGCCCCCGGAAACGGGGTGGTGTGGGGCTTCCACGCACGAGTCTGGGAAGGCTGTGCGGGAGGCAGCAACTGCCGCGGCCGTCGGCCTCAGAACAGGCTGGCGAAGTTCCGCAGCGCGATCGGCTCCCGGCTCCAGAAGGGCTCGCCGTGGCGGGTGCCGATCATGCTTCCCCACCAGGCATCGGCAGCCGCCACGCGGTCGAGCGCGCCGAGGCCGTCGCCCCGCGGTGGAAACTGACTGGCATAGCAGTCGAGGCTCCGGCACTTCCGGTCCCACGTGGCCGAGATGTCGACCACGAAGGCTGGTCGGCGGACCGCCTTGAGGTGCACGCAGCCGTAGTGGTAGATCCGCTCGGGATGCCACGGCGCGCCCGGAAGGTCGCAGTTCGTGAGCTTCGCCCAGAATCGCGCTGCCTCCACCAGCCGGGTGGCCGCCACGTGGTCGGGATGGGCATCGACCCAGTGCGGGGCGAACAGCCAGCGGGGACGGGCCAGGCGAATCGCGCCGGCCAGCCGGCCGCGGGCTGCGAGCGTGGCCCGCAGCCGGCGGTTGGGCAGCCCCAGATTCTGCCGCCACGTCAGCCCCAGGGCGGCCGACGCCGCCGCCGACTCGCGAGCCCGGATCTCGACCGATCCCCGTGGCGTCGGCTCCCCATCGGTGAGGTCGAGGATGCCCACGGCCAGGCCATCGTCGAGCATCCGCACGATCGTGCCGCCCATGCCCAGTTCGGCGTCGTCGGGATGCGGGGCGATCACCAGGGCGTCGAGCATGGCAGGGCTCCGTGACGGTGGGGCCGCGATCCTTGCGGGCGGCTCGGATACTCGATCATACTTCCGCCGCCCATGACCGCCCCCCCACGACCTTCGAGTGCCGCGCTGTCGCCGGCCGAGCTCTTCGCGGCCGCCTGCGGGCATGCGCGGCGCGGGGCCGTGCTCGCCAGCGTCGAGGCGCTCCTCGGCTGGGACGAGCAGACGATGCTTCCCCGCGCGGGTGGACCCCATCGGGCCGACCAGGCCACCGCTCTGGCTGCGGTCGTCCACTCCCAGCGCACCGACCCCGCGCAGGCCGAGCGGCTGGCGGCCCTTGCAGCGTCGCCCCTCGCCACCGCGGGCGCGCCGCAGGAGCGGGCTACGATCCGCCTGCTCAAGCACGATGCCGACAAGCAGGCCCGCCTGCCGGTCAGGCTCGTGGAGGAGTTGGCCCGGGCCGGCGTCGAGGCGCAGCAGGCCTGGGTCGAGGCCCGGGCGGCGGCGAGCTGGTCCACGCTGCGGCCGCATCTCGCGCGGATGTTCGCCCTCAAGCGGGAGCAGGCGGCCTGCCAACGGCCCGACCTCGATCCCTACGACGCGCTGCTCGACGACTACGAGCCCGGGGCCCGCTGGCGGTCGCTCGCGGAGCGGTTCGACCCGCTGCGGACGGCGGTCGTCGAGCTCGTGCAGGCGTGCCGCACCGCGCGGCGGCGGCCCGACGACTCGATCCTCACCGAGCGGATCTATCCGGTCGACGCGCAGCGCGGCTTCGTGCGCGAGGTGGCGGGCTCCATCGGCTTCGACTTCGATCGCGGTCGGCTCGACACCACCGAGCATCCGTTCTGCACGACGCTCGGTCCCGAAGACTGCCGGATCACCACGCGGTGGAACGAGCGGTCGCTGCCGACCGCCCTGTTCGGCGTGCTTCACGAGGCTGGCCATGGGCTCTACGAGCAGGGCTTGCCCCGCGAGTGGTATGGCCTGCCCCCGGGCGAGGCCGCCTCGCTGGGCATCCACGAGTCGCAGTCACGGCTCTGGGAGAATCTCGTGGGGCGGTCGCGACCGTTCTGGGAATGGTGCTTCCCTCGCGCCCGGCTGGCGTTTCCCGCCGCGCTTGCCGACGTCGATCCCGGCCGCTTCCAGGAGGCGCTGCTGGCCGTGCGGCCGTCCTTCATCCGCGTCGAGGCCGACGAGGTCACCTACAACCTCCACGTGATGCTGCGGTTCGATCTCGAGCGGGCCGTGGTGCACGGCGACCTCGCCGTCGACGACCTGCCCGCGGCGTGGAACGAGCGGTTCGAGCGGGACTTCGGCATGCGTCCGCCCGACGATGCCCACGGCGTGCTGCAGGACATCCACTGGAGCGCCGGGCTGATCGGCTACTTCCCGACCTACACGCTCGGCAACCTGTTCGCCGCCCAGCTGATGGAGGCGGCGCGCCGGGCGCTGCCCGACCTCGATGCCGATCTGGCCAGCGGCCGGTTCGCCGCGCTCCTGCGGTGGCTCCGACAGGAGGTGCACGCCCAGGGCCGCGTCCTGGAATCCGAGCCGCTGGTGGAGCGGGCGACCGGCGGCCCCGTCTCGAGCACGTGGCTGGTGCGGAGCCTCCGCGACCGTTACGGGCCGGCGTACGGCCTCTGATTTCCACTCCCGTCGGGGAGGGCGCCCCGCGGAAATCCCGCTGCTACAATCGGCGGCGCGGAGCGAGAAGGCCGGCGGCCAACGGCGGGCCATTCCTTGGAAGCGAGATCTCGGAGCGAGCGCGATGGCTGAAGACGGCAAGGATCACGGCGACGAGCACGACCCCAAGGAGGATGGCTTCGACCCATGGGCCGACCTCGATGCGGACGGCACCACGGAACCGGGCGAGACGTTCTCCTTCTCGGTCGAGGACATCGCGCTCGACGCGGAACTCGTCGTGCCACCCGCCGACGCCCCCGGCGAGAACGTCACGGACGAGGCGGCCTTCCTGGCCGAGAGCCCCCACGATTCGGAGTTCGTCGCGGCCGACGACGAGGCGGTCGTGGACCGGCCCGCGGAGGAGCCGGCCGAGGACGATGACTTCGTGAACGCGTGGCTCACCGAGACCGACGAGGAACCCGCCGCGACGCCGCTGTCGGTGTTCGCGCCCGACGATCATTCCGACCTTGGCGAGCCGGAGGCCGATGCGGCCGAGCCGGCCTGGCCCCACGACCCCGAGGCGATCGAGATCGGGACGGGCCAGTCGGGGGTGACCTCGGCGAGCGACATCGAGGCCCTCGGGCTCGTTGACGAGGCGGTGGCCGCGGATGCCGGCGCCGAGCCCGCCGAAGCCGACATCATCGACTTCGGTGCCGCCGCCGGCGCGGCCGCGGTCGCCGCGGCAACAGTCGCCGGTGGATCGTCCGAGCCGCTGCCGGCGGCCGGTGCGTCGGTCAACGCCAAGCCCCGCCGCCGCGGTGCGCTCGGGCAGCTCATCGGCGTGGCGCTGGGCGGGCTGATGGCCATTCCGATCGTGCTGGGCATCCTGATCGGCCTGATGTGGATGGGGTGGAAGGACGCGGTCGGGATCCGCCAATGGATACCCAAGCAGGCCGCCTTTCTGCTGCCCCCATCTGGTGACCGACTCGGCATGAGCGGCGGCCCGAACCTGGCCGCGGCACCGTCGCTGGATGAGCTGCCTGCCGCCGAGCCGGCGGCGATCGTCACCGATGAGCCGTCTCCGCCAGCGGTCGCCGCGGAGCCGACGGCCGTGGAGTCGGTGCCGGTCGTGACCGCGGAGCCGCCGGCCCCGGAGGAGACGCCGATCCCCGAGCCGCTCGCCGCCGTTCCTGCGGAGCCCGTGGCACCGCCGATGCTCGACACGCCTGCCCCGCTGCCGGCCGTCGATGAGACGCCGGCATCCGCGGCCGTCGCGGCGACGGTCGATCCCAGTGCCGCGATCGCGCCGCCCCGGCCCGCCCCGATGGCCGCCCTCGAGCCCCAGCCCGTTCCCGTGGTCACCGAACCGGAGCCGCTCGATCTCGGCAGCCTCGAGGCCGCGGTCGCGGAGGCCACCGCGGCGTTCGACGCGGTGCAGGCGGTGGTCGATCCGGCCGACCCGGCCCGCAAGACGCTGCTCGTGGACTGGTACAGGCAGATGGCCCGAGTCGCCCAGGAACTCGCCATGCTCGAGCACGTGGCCAATGATTCGGGCCGGCCGCTGCCGGCCATTCCCGCCGCGGCGGCCGACCTCGGCGGGCGGGTGCTGGCCACGCCGCAGCTGGCCGACGACCTCGCGCGGCTGGCGCGGAACTGGCTGACCTACTCCCGCCGCGACGGCGACGGCGTCGTGATGCCGGCCACGCTTTCGGCCGCGCGCCGCGTGGGGCCTTACTGGTGCTCCCGCGTGACGATCGCGGAGGCGGGGGGCGCGTCCCGCGAACTCTCGGTGATCTCGCGGATCGAGCCGGCGGCCGTGCCGGGCGATCCGGTCGTGATCATGGGCTTGGTGATGGACGGTGGTGTGCTCTGGGCGTCGGACGTGCGGTCGGCGACCGCGGTGGCACCGGCGGCTGCCGTCGAGCCCGATCCCTTCGGCCAACCCGGCCTGTGAGTCGGTCGGTTCCGGCGTTCGCTGCGAAGGACGCGGCTGATTCGGTGGCCGGCATCGCCGGCGACGTGGCCGCCGGCCGGCGGCGGGCGAGCGACGTGCTGGCGGAATGCCTGCGGAGGCACGAGACGCTCGCGCCGCGGATCAACGCGCTGGTGCAACTCCGCCGGCGCGAGGCCGAGGCGGAGGCGGCGGCGATCGATGGGCCGGATGCCGGGCATGGCCGCGGCCTGCCGCTGGCCGGTGTGCCGGTGAGCGTGAAGGAGTGCTTCGCGATCCGGGGGCTCTCGACCACGCTGGGCATCCCGGGCCGCCGTGGGCTCATCGACGGCGACGACGCCGAGATCGTCGTCCGGCTGCGGGCAGCCGGAGCGGTCGTGGTCGGGAAGGCCAACGTGCCGCAGGCGATGTATCTCCATGAGACCGACAACCCCGTGTGGGGGCTGACGCGGCACCCGCTGGATGCCGCGCGAGGTCCGGGCGGCTCGAGCGGCGGCGATGCGGCCCTCGTCGCCGCCGGCGTGGTGCCGCTCGCCGTGGGCACCGATCTCGCGGGCAGCGTGCGGCAGCCGGCGCATGCGTGCGGGGTGGCGGCGCTCCTGCCCACGACCGCCACGCTGGGCAGCGGCGGCGCGTTCCAGACGATGCCACACCTCACCGCCGTGCGACCGCGGGCCGGCCTGCTTGCCCGGTCGGTGGACGACCTCGCCCTCGGCCTCGCCGCGGTCGCTGGTCCGGCGGCCGAGGCTCCCGCGAACCCGCGGCGGGTGGCGTGGTGGGACGACGGGGGGCCGATCGCGGCCGCGCCGGCCGTCCGCCGCGCGGTGCACGAAGCGGTGGAGCGGCTGGCGGTCCGGGGCGTCGAGACGGTGCGGATCTCGGGAGCGATCGCCACCGAGGCGGCCTGGCTCTTGCTCGCGATCGTGGCGGCCGACGGTGGCGACGACATCCGGCGGCTGTTTGCCGGTGGCCGGCCGATGCGGGGCGTGGGCAAGCTCCTCGCCATCGCCCGGCTCCCGAGGCCATGGCGGCCGTTCGTGGCCTCCATCCTCCGGCTCATCGGCAGCCGGATCGAGGCGGAGGGCGTGCTCCGCACCGGACGCCGGACCCCGGACGAACTGGCGGAGCTGGTCGCCGCCCGAGACGCTCTGGCGACCCGGTTCGCCGCGGCCGTGGGGGGCTGCGACGCGGTGGTCTGCCCCGTGTCGGCGCTGCCGGCCCTCCGCCACGGCACCGCCGCGCGGCTCGTGCTCGCCGCGGCGCCGTGCCTGCTGGCGAACCTGCTCGACCTGCCGGCCGGAGCCGTGCCCGTGACGACCGTCGCGGCGGAGGAGACCCGCGGCCGGACGTGGAGCCTCGACCCGGTGATCCGCGCGGCCGCCGCGACCGATCGCGGCAGTGCTGGCCTGCCGGTGGGCGTGCAGGTGATCGGCTGCCCGGGCCGCGGCGAGGCCACGGTGCTGGAGGTGATGCGGCGGATCGAATGACGGCGGGCGGACGATCCGCGCGGGCTAGACGTTCCTGCCGGCTACACGTTCATGCGGGCCGCGATCACGCTCGACATCCGGTCGATGCCGAGCACCTCGCAGGCCGCGCCGGCGTCGATCGCCGCCTTGGGCATGCTGAACACGACGCTCGACGCCTCGTCCTGGGCCACGGTGTGCCAGCCCCGGGTGCGGAGCTTCATCAGTCCTTTGGCGCCGTCGCGGCCCATGCCCGTGAGCAGGGCGGCCACGCCGGTCTGCGGCCAGTAGTCGGCGACGCTCTCGAAGAACACGTCCACGCTGGGGCGGAAGAAGACGTCGCGGGGCTCCTGCCGGTATTCCAGCGTGCGAGCCTTGGTGAGCACGAGGTGGTCGTTGGTGCCCGCGAGCAGCACGTCCCCGGCGAGCGGCTGCTGGCCATGCTCGGCCACGCGGACGGCCCGGCCGGTGCGGTCGCCGAGCCACTTCGCCAAGCCGGGGGCGAAGGCCACGTCCACGTGCTGCACGATGACGACCGCGGCGTTCCAGTCGTGGGGGAGCGGGAACAGCAGGTCGGAGATCGCCTTGGGGCCGCCGGTGGACGCCCCCACCACGACCAGCCGCGGCGGCGACGCGGAGGCGACGGCTCGTCGGGCACGCCGCGGATCGGCGGTGGCCCCGACCAGCTTGGCGATCGTGCCGATCTTCTCGACCAGCGCGCCGGCGCCGCTGACCTCGCCGCTCGGTCCGAGCATCGGGGTGTCCACCGCGTCGAGGGCGCCGTAGCCCATCGCGTCGTAGACGAGCGAGATGTTGCCGCTCACGGTGGCCGTCACCACGAGGATCGCGCACGGGGCCGCGGCCATGATCTGCCGGGTGGCCTGGGCGCCGTCCATGTGCGGCATCAGCAGGTCCATCAGGATCAGGTCGGGGCGGTCCCGCTTCGCCATCGCGATCGCCTCGACGCCGTCGCTCGCCGTCCAGGCCACCTCGTGGTCGGGCAGGCTGTCGACCACGCGCCGCAGCGCCTCGCACGCCGCCTTGAGGTCGTTGACGATCCCGATTCGCATGGGCCTGCCTTATGCCGTTGCCTCGCCGATCAGATCGATGATCGTATCGACGAAGGTCTCGTCGTGGAAACTGCTTTTCGTCAGGTAGCGGTTCGCCCCGGCATCGAGGCCGCGGAGCCGATCCTCTTCCCGGTCCTTGTAGGAGACGATGACGACCGGAGTTTCCCGGCGGGCCGGGTCGGCCTTGATCAGTCCGACCAGGCCGATGCCGTCCATTCGCGGCATGTCGACGTCGGTCACCACGAGGTCATACGGCGTGCCGCGGATCGCGTTCCAGCCGTCCATGCCGTCCACGGCCACGTCGACCGCGAAGCCGCGGGCCTGGAGGAGCTGCCGTTCGAGCTCGCGGACCGTGATCGAGTCGTCCACCACCAGGATCCGCTTCCGCTGCCGGGCCTGCTCGGCCATCCGCTCGAACTCCACCCGAGAGAGCCGGCGGCCCATGAGCACGTTGTCGATCGAGCGGACGAGGTCTTCCACGTCCACGATCAGCACCGGGTCGCCGTTCTCCAGGAGCGACGCGCTGTTGACGTCGGGCACCTTGCCGAGCCGGGCGTCGAGCGGCCGCACCTCCAGGTCGCGTTCGCCCAGGAACGAATCGACGATCATGCCGAACTGCTGGCCGCGGTCGCTGATCACCACCACCGGCATCGGGTCGGCGGGCGGCTGCCCGGTGGTCTCGAGGATCTGCCCGGCCATCACCAGGCCGATGGAGACGCCGTCGCGGTCGAAGTACTGCCGCCCCTCGACGGTGCGGATGCTGGCGGCGGGGCAGAACAGGATCTGGTCGATCCGCGTCAGCGGGAAGGCGTAGGGCTCGCCGCCGATCTGCACGAGGAGCGCCCGGATCACCGACATCGTGATCGGCAGCTGGAGGGTGAACGTGGTCTGGCGGCCGGGTTGGGTGGCCACGCGGACGCTGCCCCCCACGCTCTTGACCATGCTCTGCACGACGTCGAGCCCCACGCCGCGGCCGGAGATCTCGGTCACCTGGTCCTTGGTGGAGAAGCCGGGCAGGAACAGGAACTCGAGCAGCTCGAGCTCCGTGAGCTGATCGGCCACCTGGCGGGCCACGAGGCCGCGGGCCAGGGCCTTGGTGCGGAGCTGCTCGACGTCGATGCCGCGGCCGTCATCGGTGAGCGTGATCTGCAGCATGCCGGCCCGATGCCGCGCCTCGAGCCGGATCGTGCCGGCCGGGGGCTTGTCTGCGGCCTCGCGGTCGGCGGGGAGTTCGATGCCGTGGTCCAGCGCATTGCGGATCAGGTGCGAGAGGGGCGCCTCGAGCTTGTCGAGGATGTCGCGATCGACGCCCGTCTGCTCGC
The DNA here is from genome assembly GCA_040397585.1 of Pirellulales bacterium. Lineage (GTDB taxonomy): Bacteria > Planctomycetota > Planctomycetia > Pirellulales > UBA1268 > QWPN01. The sequence goes on along the minus strand of JBBAVS010000014.1, from coordinate 23,429 downwards.
CGCGGACCTCGAAGCGCACGTTCTTGCCGAGCGTGCGGGCCACGTCGCGGACGAGGCGGGGAAAGCCGCGGATCCCGTCGGCCAGCGGCCGCATGCGGCTGACGATCACCTCGTGATGGAGGCGGTTCGAGAGGTCTTCGTTGCGGCGGGCGAAGCTCTCGAAATCCTCCACGTGCCGGGTGAGCGCCGCGAGGCCTGCTTCGGACCGCTCGCGGATCGTGGTCAGCATCGCCGCGATCGTGGCCGCCGCGGCGACGTCGCCCCCCTTGAGCTTCTCGTCGAGCGCGGCGATGGCGTCGCTGATGTCCACCTGAGTGCCCCGGAGCTGCAGCAGCGAATCGACGAACGGCCGTAGTTGCCGCGTCTCCACGAGCGACTCGCCGGCCAGGCCGACGAGCCGCGTCAGGCTGTCGGCCGACACGCGGACGACACGGTCGGCCTGCTCCGCGGGCCTCGCCGCCGCCGCCGCCGCGGGCGCCGCCGCGGGACTCGGAGCGGGACTCGGAGCGGGTGGGGCTGGGGCCGGGGATCGAGCGGGGATCGGAACGAGGGCACTCTCGGCGGGCGGCGGAGGGGGCACCGTGGCCGGGGATTGAGCCGCGCCGGCTTGGCCGCTGAGCATGCTTCCGAGGTCACCAACGAGCCGCTCGGCCCGCGCCGGCCAGTCGCTCACGGGAGCGAGCGCGTCGTCCGCCTTGGCGATCGCGGAGAGGAAGTCGACGCCGGCCAGAATCCGGTCGCCGTGCTCCGGCCGGACGCGGAAGGTTCCCTTGCCGGCGGCCACGAACACGTCCTCGAGCGCATGGGCCACGCGCACGGCCGGATCGAGACCCACGATGCGGGCCGCGCCCTTGAGGGAGTGCGCCGCCCGCATCATCGACTCGACGGTCTCCGGCGAACGCTCCAGCTCCTCGATCGCCAGCACGCCCGCCGAGAGCACGGCCGTCTGGCTCTCCGCCTCCAGCCGGAACAGCTCGAGCATCGAGAATCCGCTCAGGTCGTCAGCCACGGCAGCCTCCGCTCATGCCGACACCGCCTCTCGCAACGCATCGAAGAGCCGCACTTCGTCGAGGAGGGCGACCGTGCGCCCCTGCCACTCGAAGAGCGCGGAGGAGCAGCGGGCCGCGGCCTGGCTGACGGTGGAGGGCACGGGTCGGAGATCGTCCCGGCCGACACGATGCACGCCCGCGACCTCGTCCACGCCCACCACCCAGCGCTCCGTCGCCTGCCCCGTCGTCCGCTCGAGCACGATCAGCCGGCCCGCGCCGACGGCGGGATCGTCTGCTGCCGGCCGTACCGCCTGCGGGCCGCCCGGCAGTCCGAGCACCGCGTGCAGGGAAACGCAGAGCTGCAGCTGACCGCGGATGTTGACGATGCCTGCCAGGGCGGTTCCCGCGCGATGCGGCACCGCATGGAGCGTCCGCGCGGGCGTGACCTCCACCAGGGCTCCGGTCGGCAGCGACAGCCATTCGTGATCGACGCGGAACACCAGCACGCTGGTGTCCGCGGCCCTGGCCGTCTCCGCGGGTTCTTCCAGGATCGCCTGCCAGGCGTCGAGATAGCCCTCCGGGGCGGGCCGGTCGAAGAACGACCGTGCCGCGTCGGCCAGCACCGGGCAGTTGCGGCAGTGCACGAAGGCCTGCAGCTCGGGGCAGCTCCGGTCGCCGGCCACGCCGATCACCCGCCAGCACTCGGGCATGGGCGCGATCACGGCCGGCGCGTCGTGGCGGGGGCGGTCGATCATGACGAGGCCTTCCGGGCGAAGACGCGGGCGGCCGACTGCCGGTAGGTTTCGGCCATGCGGGTGTCACCCCGCTGTCGTGCGAGCAGCGCGAGGGCGAGGAGCGCCTCCTCGTGGGCGGCGTCGAGGTAGAGCGTCTTGTGGAGGCAGCCCTCGGCGCGATCCAGGTCGCCGAGCGACTGGTGCAGCATCCCCATCAGGAAGAACAGCTCCGGCGACGGCGACAGGGAGGCGCGGTGCCGCTCGCAGAGCTCGAGGGCCTCGAGATGCCGCCGGGCGTTGGCCAAGGCCCCGGCCTGCTCGAGCACGTCGCGGAGCGTCGGGGCCTGTTCGCGGGGACGGCCCGCCACGGCCGGCGCCGGCGCGATGACCGGGGGCGTGCTGGCGGGCGGGGGCGTGGGGCGTGTCGCCGCGCCGGGCTTCCCCGCGGCCGGCGGCAGCGGGGTTGGCCGGGCACCGGTCGGCCCGGCGGTCGCATGCAGGTGCACGCCGCGGCGGAGCGCGAAGAGAGACGCCGCACCGGCGGGGATCCAGTCGCCCCGGAGGATCGGCGGCTCGGCCGCTCCCAGCACGAGGATGCCATCGGCACGGAGCAGCCGGTCGAGCGTCCGCTCCATCTTTTCCCGGGCGTCCGGGGTGAGGTAGATCAGCAGGTTGCGGCAGAAGACGACGTCGTAGGGGCCGCGGTCGGCCTGCGAACTCTCGTCGAGCAGGTTCGCCCAGTCGAAGCGGACGCAGCTTCGCACCCGCTCGTCGATCACGGCCGCCGATCCCTCGGTGCGGAACCAGCGGTCGCGAAACGAGCAGTCGGCGTTGCGGAAGGCGTTGGCCGAGTAGCGTCCGCGGCGGGCTCGTTCGAGGGCGGCGCGGCTCACGTCGACGGCGTCGATGCTGAAGTGTGCCGGCTGCAGGCCGGCATCGAGCAGCGCCATCGCGACCGAGTAGGGCTCTTCGCCCGACGCACACGGGGCACAGAGGATCCGCACCGGCGACCGCCCGGGCAGCGGAGCCCGCGTGGCGGCGACGTCGGCCACGAACTCGAAGACCTGGCGGTCGCGGAAAAACCAGCTCTCGGCGACGATCACGTCTTCGACCAGCCGGTCCCGCTCCGCCGGATCGCCGCGGACGACCGCGGCATACGCCTCGGGGTCTGCCGTCCCCAGCGCATCCATGCGGCCCCGGATCGCGCGGGCCAGCGCCGGCACGCCGATCGTGGCGGCATCCAGGCCGATCCAGTCGCGGAGCAGATTCACCGCGGCCTCGACGTTCATGGGGGCACCGTCGGGGGCGCGGGAAACAGCCCGGTGGACACGTCGCCCGGCAGCAGCTTCTCGACCTCGAGCAGCTGGATGGTGAGGCCGCCGATGCGGAGGATGCGGCCCAGAAACGGGGCGTCGCCGAACTCCAGGCAGGGCAATGAGGCGTCGGCCTCCTCGGCGGAACAGACCGAGATCACGTTCTCCGCGACGAGCCCGAGCTGCTGCGGCTCGCGGGCCGCCGCGGAATACTCGACGACGATCACGCGGGTGCTGAGCCGCTCCTGGATCCGTCCCACGGCGAGCCGCACCGCCAGGTCCACCAGCGGCACGAGCCGGCCGCGGTAGGTGAAGATCCCGCGGATGAACTCGGGCATGTGCGGGATCGGCCGGGCGGGAACGAGGGGCAAGACCTCGATCACCCGCCGCGATTCGATCGCGTACGTCTGGCCGGCGACGGTGAAGGTGAGGAGTTGCAAGGGAGGGTGTGGTCAGATGGTGAAGCGGGAGACCTCCTCCTTCAGGTCTCCGACGGCCTCGCGGAGGTGGACCGTGGCGCCGTTGAAGTCGTTGAGCGACGAGGCGGTGCGGGCGGCGCCCTCGGCGAGGCGGATCATCGCCTCGCGGATCTGCTCGGCCCCCTGCGACTGGGCCCGCATGCCCTCGGTCACCTGCCCGAAGCGGCCGGAGATGCCCTGCACGGCGGTGATGATCTCGGTCAGCTTGGCCGACACGTCGCCGATCTCGCGGACGCCGGTCCGCACCTGCTCGGCGAACTTGTCCATCTCCATCACCCCGGCCGACACGCTGTACTGCATCTCCTTGACCATCCGCTCGATGTCGAGCGAGGCCACGGCCGTCTGGTCGGCGAGCCGGCGGATCTCGCGGGCCACCACCAGGAAGCCGAGGCCGTACTCGCCGGCCTTCTCGGCCTCGATCGCGGCGTTGATCGAGAGCAGGTTGGTCTGGTCGGCAACCTTCGTGATCGTGGTCACGGCCAGGTTGATGTTGGCGGCCCGCTCGCTGATCACGGCCAGCTTCGAGCCGAACGACGACGTGCTCTCGGCGAGCTGCCGCATGGTGCCGTCCATGCCCGTGAGGCCGACGCGGCCGTCGGCGGCCATCTTTCCGGTGTGTCCGGCCATGTCGTTGACCTCCGTCATCGTCCGGAGGAGTTCCTGGCTCGTGACCGAGATCTCTTTGACGGCGGCGACCGCCTCGCTCGTCGAGGCGCCGTAGTCGGCGATCACCTGCTGCTGCTCGCTGGCCGTCGCCTGGATCGCGGTGGCCGTCGAGATCAGGGCCACGGAGGAGTGCTGGATCCGGCCGATCAGGCCGCGGAGGTCGTTCGTCATGGTCTGGATGGCGCCCAGGAGCGCGCCGGTCTCGTCGTCGGCCGTGTCGCCCACGTCGGCCCGAAGGTCGCCACCGGCCACCTGGTTGGCCACCGACACCGCGGTGCGGATCGGCGTGGAGATCGAACGGGCCACGGCGAGGGCGGCGGCGGTCACGCCGAGGATCGTGGCCAGGGAGAGGCCGATCACCGCGAGCCGCTGGAAGCGGACCAGCCCATAGGCCTCGTCGGCGTCCTGCTTGGCCACGAGTCCCCAGCGGAAGCTCGGGACGTAGCACCAGGCGGCGGCCACGTCCTTGCCGCGGTAGTCGATCGCCGGGCCGTATCCGCGGTCGCCGGCGGCCGCCTTCTGCGTCGCCGTGGCCTGCGCCGACGCCAGCGGGATCTTCATGCGGAACGCCGCGTTGGCGGCGTGCCGCAGCGGCGTGGTGATCAGCACCGCATTGCCGGCGAGCTCGGCGGTCACGATCTCGCCGGTGTCGCCCAGCCCGGTCAGATCGGAGAGGATCTTCCAGATGCGCTTGGGGCCGATGCCCAGCGCCAAGACGCCCGTCACCCGACCCTCGTCGAACACCGGGCAGGTGACGAAGGCCAACGGCTCGGCCGACTTGCCATACGGCTGGAAGCCGCAGAGATCCGACTGGAGCAGCGTGCGGGCCCGGTCGAAGCCGGCGGCGAGTTCCGACGAGGCGAGGGCCCCGCTGCTCACGAGCGAGCCGCAGGGCACCGACTCCGCGAGCGAGAAGATCACCCGGCCCTCGAGGTCGATCAGCAGCAGGTCGGCGTAGTCGAACGCCTTGGCGACGTAGAGAAAGTAGTCGCGGACGCCGGCCCCGGCCTGATGGAGGTCGCCCGCTTCCGCCGCGACCTTGCTGAGGTTGCGGACGGCGGCGGTGAAGGTGGGGCCGCGGGCGAACGCGGCGGCGTCGCGCACCCGCTCGGAGGCATAGGCCTCGAGTTCGTTGGCCTTGCCTGCGGCGATCTGCACGAGGTTGTCGCGGACCGCCTTCTGCAGTGCCGTCGCGGCGATCCGCGCCGTGATCGCCGTGAGGATCGCGCACGGGATCAGCGCGATCACCAGGAACCAGAACAGCAGCCGCCCGGCGATCGAACGTCGCAGGGCTCCTCCCGCCTCGCCCGACGTCATGGCGCCCCCTTTCCGACCGGCTTGCCCCACTGGCCGCCCCACGACCGCTGCAGGTCGCTGACCAGGGCCTCCCACTCGGGCCGCGACCGCGAAATCGGGAAGGGCACCGGGCGGACGGACGTGCGGCTCTGCCAGCGGATGTCGAACTGGCCGTCGCTGCGGACCTGGCCGATGAACACGGGCCGCCAGGTGTGCTGCGTCTCGGGATCGACGGCGATGATGCCCTCGGGGGCGTTCATGCTCTGGTGCCGCATGGTGTTGCGGACGGGGCGGACGTCGGCCGTCTCGGCCTCGCGGACGGCCTGCGCCCAGAGCATCACGCTGTCGTAGGCGGCCACCATCACGTCGGAGGTCGTGCGATCCACACCGAAGCGGGCCTTGAAGGCCCGCACGAAGGCGAGGTTCTCCGGTCGGTCGATGCTCTGGAAGTAGTTCCAGGCAGCGTAGTTGCCGGCCATGTCGGCGGCCTGCTGCCGCAGTTCGTTCTCGCCGACGGCGAAGGTCACGATCGGCGTGGTCTCGGGCATCATGCCGGCGGCCCGCACGGCCCGCGCGAAGGGGAGCGCCGAGTCGCCCACGACCGTGCTCAGGATCACGTCGGGCTTCGCTGCGGCGATCCGCGCCACGAGCTCGTCCATGTCGGTGCTCCCGAAATCGATGTAGGCCTCGCCGACGAGCTCGGCCTCGAGACCCTTGAGCTGGTCGGCGACGATGGCGTTGACGCAATGGGGCCAGATGTAGTCGGAACCGGCCAGGAAGAACCGCCGGGCCCGGAGGGTGTCGTGGCACCACTGCACCGCCGGGGTGATCTGCTGGTTGGGCGCGGCGCCCGTGTAGATGATGTTCGGGGACTGCTCCAGCCCCTCGTAGGCCATCGGGTAGACGAGCAGGTGGTCGTGGGCCTCGACGACCGGCAGCACGCTCTTGCGGGAGGCGCTCGTCCAGCAGCCGAAGATGACGTTCACGCCGCGCTCGCGGATCAGCTCCTCGGCCCGCTGCGCGAACGTGGGCCACTGCGACTCCCCGTCGGCGATCACGGCCTTGACGGGGCGGCCGAGCAGGCCTCCCTGGCGGTTGATCTCCTCGATGGCGAGCAACTCCGCGTCGATCATCGACCGCTCGCTGACGGCCATCGGCCCGGTCTGGGAGTGGAGCAGCCCGACGAGGATCGGCCGGCGGTTCACGAGCAGGCGATCGAGCAGCAGCCCGACGAGGGCCGCGGCGACCAGCAACGCGAGTACCGCGAGCCAGCGGGCCAAGTGACGGGACGGTGTGGTGGGAGCCATGATGGGCCGCGACAAAAAAGGAGCCGGCGCATGCGGCCGAGCCTCCTGCAATCTTTGTCCATCTTTCCCGACCGGGCGACGCGCCGGCCAAAAAACCCCGTTTGTCCCGAGTTTCTTCCCGCTTTTCGCGACGCGATCCGCCGCTGCGACCGTTACCACCCTCCCAACCCGACGGCGTCGGGCAGGCCGATCGTTGGCTCGACCATGGCCAATGGGGTATAGAAAAGGAGTGTCGGCGTTGCTGCGCAAGCATCCTGTCACCCCATGCCGTCCCGCTCCTCCCGCCTTCCGTTTCGACGACCTCTGGACCCCGCCGCATGGAGATGGAGTCGGTCGCCAGCACATCACCCGGGAACGACGCCATCCGGCGGATCGTGGGAGTGTCTCCGTGGGCGGAGCAGGTCCGGCGGTCGATCGAACTGGTTGCGGTCCATCAGTCGAGCGTGCTGATCCTGGGGCCCAGCGGAACCGGCAAGGAACTGATCGCCCGGGCGATTCACGCCTGTAGCATGCGGTCCAAGAAGGCCTTCATCCCGGTGGACTGCGCGGTAACCACCGGCACGCTGTTCGCGAGCCACATGTTCGGGCACGTGAAGGGCTCGTTCACCGGCGCCACCTCGTCCACCCTGGGCTGCTTCCGCGCGGCCGACACGGGCACCATCTTTCTCGACGAGATCGGGGAGATGGAACTCGAGCTCCAGGCCAAGCTCCTCCGGGTGCTGCAGCAGCGGGTCGTCGTGCCGGTCGGTGCCCACCAGGAAATCCCCGTGGACGTGCGGGTGCTGGCGGCCACCAACCGGGATCTCTCGTCGGAGGTGCAGGCCGGCCGCTTTCGCGAAGACTTGTTTTACCGCCTGAACGTCGTCGCCATCCGCACGATCCCGCTCCGTGAGCGGATCGAGGACGTGCCCGTGCTCGCCACGAAGTATCTGGCGGAGCTGGCCTCCCGGCACGGGATGCCGACGGGCGCCCTGTCGCCGGAGTCGATCGAGATCCTCCAGCAGTATTCCTGGCCGGGCAACGTCCGCGAGCTGGAAAACGTGCTGGAGCGGGCGGTGATGTTCTCGTCGGGCGACCAGATCGATCCCGATGCGCTGTCAGGCCTGATCGTGGGCGGTGCCCCGGGCGAACCCCCGTCCCGGGGTAGCCTCGACCAGATGGCGATGGCCGCCACCCGCGGCATCGTCTCGGCCACGCCGCTGCCGGGCGTGTATCGGGTGGAGCCGAAGGCCGCCGCCGCGGCGGCCGTCAAGCCGGCCGATGCCGACGACGCCGCTGCCGATCCCGCTGCCGATGCCGAGACAGCCGACTCCTGGCCGACGCTGGCGGACGTGGAGCGGATGCACCTGGAAAAGACGCTCGCCGCCACCATGCAGAACAAGTCGCTCGCCGCCAAGTTGCTCGGGATCGACCGGTCCGTGCTCCGCCGCAAACTGCAGCGCTACGGCCTCGAAGAGGGCGACGCGGTCGAGTGACGGTCAGCCGGCGCGGGCGCGGACGATTGCGGCCTCTTCCTCCGGCACCCGCAGCCGCAGGGTGGTGGAGGGGGGCACGCGGCGTTCCTGGGCGAAGCCGCGGCTGCCGCCTTCGAGGAACTGCCGCAGGTGCCGGGCTGGGCCGCCGGCAAACTCCTGGTCGAGCACGTCCAGCACGTCCTTCCAGGGCAGCCCGCGGCGATAGATGACCCGGTAGGCGGCCTTCAGTTCGGCGATGTCTTCCGCCGAGTGGCCGCTCCGCCGCAGGCCGACGACGTTGAGGCCCACGATGCAGCCCGTCTGCCCGTCCACGAGCATGTAGGGCGGGACGTCTTGGACGATGCGGGCATGGCCCCCGACCATCGCCAGTCGCCCGACGCGGCAGAACTGGTGGACGGCGACGGCGCCCGAGACGAACGCCCGGTCTTCGACGGTCACATGACCGCCCAGCAGGGCACCGTTGGCGAAGATGGAGTTGCTGCCGACGACGACGTCGTGGCCGAAGTGAGCCCCGGCCATCACGTAGTTGTGGTCGCCGACAACGCTGCTGACCCCGGGCTTGAGGGCGCGGTGGACGGTGACGTGTTCGCGGAACACGTTGTGATCGCCGATCCGCACGCGGCCGATCTGCTGGGGCCGTGCGACGTGCTGCGGGGCGCCGCCGATGACGGCATGCTCCGCGAACTCGTTGTGGCAGCCTGCCTTGACGCCCGCCTTGATCACCGCCCCGCTGGCCACGGTGCAGAAATCGCCGAGTTCGACATCGTCCTCGACCGTGGCGAACGCGCCGATCTTCACGCCGACTCCGAGACGGGCATCCGGGCTCACGACGGCCATCGGGTGGATGCTCACGGGGCCCCTTTCATTGCGGCGTGACCTGGGAAACCGAGGGTTTATCGGCTCGACGACCGGCCGGATTCAATGCCAGTTTCGCGGCGGACGGACACCTTTCCCCGTTCCTCGGCCCGCCGCGAGCGGGCCTGGTCTCCCAGACTCCCCAGCTTCCGCCGTGGCCCTATACTCGCGTCGTCGGGCGGAGTGCCGGCCGACGGCCATGTCCTCTGCGAGGTGAGTGCTGATGGAGTCGCGTGACGATCGATACGCCGCCGCTGAACGCTGCAAGGACGCTGGCGACCTCGCCGGAGCGGTGGGAATGCTCGAGGCCCTGGTGGCGGAGCACCCCGACTTCGCCCTCGCCCACTCGGCCCTCGCCGCCTGGTGCACCCGGCTCGAGCGGCACCACGACGCCGTGCGGCATGCGCGGCGGGTGGTCGAACTCGAGCCCAAGGATCCCTTCAGCTACACGGCCCTGAGCGTGGCCTGCATGCGGGCGGGGCTGATCCCCGAGGCCGAAGACGCCCTCGCCCGGTCGCGGATGCTGCAGGGCTGAACGTCGGTCAGCCCTGGGGTTCGGCCGCCTCGGACGGTACCCCGAACACAGCCTCGAGTTTGGCAAGCCGCTCGCGGTCCTCCGCAGAGAGCCGCGACGAGGCGAGTCCGCGGCGGCGACCAGCCTCGAGCGAGTCCTTCGCGGCGGCCTTGTCGCCCGCCTCCATCTGGGCCCAGGCGAGGTGCAGGAACTTCACGTCGGTCGGCTGGAGCACCGCCTCGGCGAAGTCGCTCACCGCCTGCTGGCTCTCACCGGCCGCCATGTGGATCATGCCCCGCGTGTCGAGCAGGTCCGGCAGGGGGCCGAGTTCGTCGATCGCCGCATCGATCAGCTTCTTGGCCTCGGCGGTCGAACCGGGCTTCGCGAGGTGGAAGGCAAGGTTGTTCGAGACGATCGCCTTCTGCATGCCGTCGATGTCGGAACGGCCGAGCAGCTCGCGGTAGATCTTCTCGGCCTCCGCCGGCTTCGTGTCGAGGGAGAACATTTCGGCCTCCAAGAGCTGGATGACCACGGATCCCGGATCAACCCGCTTCGCCTTGACGAACCAGGGCTCGATCCGCGGCGTCCACTCCTGGGGGTTGTCCTGCACGCGGGCCACCTGCACGGCGACGCCGAGGACCCGCTCGAGCGAGAGCTCGTCCCAGCGTGCCTCGAGCAGGTCGAAGGCCTCCTGCGGCCGCTTCTGCCGACCGAGGAACTCGGCGCGGGACGCCGCGCCCTCGGGCGACAGCTCGGCGAACTGGGTGAACACCTTGTCCGCCGCCTTGGGAAAGCCGAGTTGCTCCATCAGCTTGGCGACGGCGCTGAGCTGCCCCGGCTCGCTCCCCGACACCACGCCGCCCGGCATCAGCTTGCGGGCGGCGTCGGCCGCGAGTTTGCGGTCGTTCTCGGCGATCGCGAGCTTGGCCTCGAGGGCGATGGTGATCGCGGAATCGGGATTCGCCTTCTGCACCCGCGTGAGCCACTGGCGGGCGGCCGCGACCTCCCCGTGGTCGATCATCTTCTCGACCAGCATCGCGACGTAGGCGAGCGGCACGTTCGGAGCCGCCGTCACCGCGATGAGCTCGTTGCGGCACTCGTCCCAGCGGCCCACCTTCTCGCGGAGCTGGGCGAGCATGATTCGCTGCCCCATCACGAGCGGCTGCCGCCGGGCGAGTTCCTCGAGCACGACGATGGCCTGCTTCCAGCTGGCCGGTTCAGGGCGGTTGGTGAGCAGTTTCACCTGGAGGAGGGCGTCGTCCATCGCGACCTCGCCCTTGTCGTCCACGTTGAGCTTGAGGAGTTCCATGGCCCGCTGCATCTCGCGGAAACTCCCCTTCTCCGCGATCAGTTCGGCGCTCAGTCGCCGTGCCCACGCCTTGGTCGCCACCGCCTGCTTCGAGTCGCCCTCGGAGCCGAGGATCAGCTGCAGCGATTCCTGTGCCGGCCCCAGGCGGCCGCCCCGCACGAGGAACGACGCGAGCGCCCGGTGGGTCTCGAGGTCGTCGGGGGCGACCTTCACCGCCTCCCGGAAGGATGTCTCGGCGTCCTCGATCCGTCCCAGCATTTCGAGGCCCTGCCCCCGGGCCAGCTGCTTCTGGGGTTCCTTCATCAGGTCCGCTGCCCGGTCGAGCGTTCGTTCGGCGGCCTGCTTGTTGCCCGTGCTCGCCTGGTGGGAGAACAGCGCCAGCTGCACGTCCGGCCGTTCGGGGGCGATCTCGACGGCCCGCAGCAGCACCTCGCCCGCCCGGTCCCGCTTGCCGGAGCGTTCGAGGAGCTGGCCGAGCCAGAGCAGGTCTTCCGCGTTGCTGGAATCCTTCGACACGCTCCGCTCCGCCAGCGCGATCGCCTCTTCGACCTTGCCTTCCTGGAGCTGCCGCTCAGCCGTCAGTCGATCGGAACCGGTCTCGCCCTCGGCGCCGAGCGAAGCCAGCGCTGCCTGCGCCTCTTCGAGCCGGTTGGCGGTGTAGAGCATGGCCACGAGTCGCCTGGTCACCGACGGATTCGCCGGCCCGAGTGTCACCGCCTTCTTGAGCCGGTCGATCGCAGCCGCGGTGTCTCCGCGGAGCGTGTCCACGTCCGCGAACAGCGTCTGGATCTGCCCCCAACCCGGCCGATCGTTCTCGGCCTCGATCAGCAGGTTGCGGGCCTCCTCGACGGCCTTCTGCTCGTCGGGCGTGAGCGCGGCGTCGCTGTCACCCGCCTCTTTCCGCTTCTTCTGCGACACCCGGACCTCGAAGATCTTCACGCTGGCGTCCGCCACGCGGGCACGTGCCGACGAGGTGCCGGCCGTCGTGGAGACATCGGCTGCCGCTTCCTTGGCCCGTTCCAGGTCGCCCTGGTTCAGCACCAGCTCGAGCACGGCCTCGCGGGCCCGAATGTTGTCGGGCTGCCGCTTCGCGACGTCTCGCCAGAGCCGCTCGGCAGCCGCCAGGTCGCCCGCGGCGATGTGCACGCCGGCGAGTGCCGTGAGCACGTTGGCGGCCTCGTCGTTGCTGGTCAGTGCGGCCGCCTGCTTCTCGAGTTCCGCCAGGTCCTTGGCCCGCACCTCGGCGTCCCGGCCGCCGGCCACCTGCGCGCGGACGGTGAGAATGGCCGCCGATGCGGCGACGTCGGCGGGCATCCGGCCGATCACCTCGGCCGCCGCCTCGGGGCCGGCGGTGCGGAGCATGAGCGTGGCCAGCGCCGCCCAGACCTGCGGGCCGCCGTCAGTCTTCGCCGCCTCCTCGAGGATCTCCCGGGCCGAATCGACCTCGCCCTTGCGGATCAGCACGTCGGCCCGCAGCAGCGCCAGCTGGGTCGGCGTCATGGCGGCCGACTGCTCGAGCGTGTCGATGAGCTGGTCGACGCTGCTCCAATCCCGCTGGGCAACCGGCTGCTTGGCCTGCCGCTGCATGCGGAGCTGCAGCAGCGGATACCAGACCTGGGGCACCGAGGCGAGCCGGTCGGCGGGCAGCGCCGCCGCGATCGACTCGAACTCGACAAGGGCCTCTTCCGGCTTCCCGGCCGCTGCCAGTGCGGCCGCCGTGCCGGCCCGGGCGGCCAGCGAGCCCGGATCCTCGCTGAGCACACGACGGTTGACGTCGAGTTGGGCGTCGAACTCGTCGAGCTGGGCGTGGCACTGACCGAGATACAGGTCCACCTGCCGGACGAGGTCGGGTGATCCCACCACCATCGGCCGCACGGCCTCGAGCTTGGTCTTGGCGTCGGCCCACTTCCGCTGCGCCACGAGCAGCCGGCCTTCGAGCAGCCCCACGGCCGGGCTCGAGGGGCCGTAGAGCTCCTTGATGCGGGCGATCGACTGGGCGACTTCCTCGAGCTTGTTCTGCTGGAGCAGCGTGTCGGAGAGCATCAGGAGGAGCGAGGCCTTGGTCGGCAGCTGTTCCACGCCATCCAACAGCACCTGCTCCGCGACGGCGAGATCCCCGCGCTGCAGGGCCACGGCGGCGAGGCCGCGATAGGCCCGCTCATCCCCCGGTGCCAGTTCGCGTCCCTTTTCCGCGAGGGTGCGGGCGGCTTCGAAGTCCTTGCGGCTGAGGGCGAGTTCGAAGCCGGCGAAGATGCTGTTGACGTTGTCGGGATCGAGCGCGATCGCCTCGTTGATGTCGGCCTCGGCCGCATCGAGGTTGCCGTGCTGCCGATACCAGCTGCTGCGGGCCAGCCAGGCCTGCACGTCCTGCTTCTGATCCCGAATCAGGCGATCGAGCACCCGGCTCGCCGCTTCCTTGTCGTTGAGCTTCTCTTCGAGGATGGCGCCCAGCATCAGGTAGGCCTCGGTCGCCGCGGAGGCCGCCGCATCGCTGGAGAACTGCCGGGTCGTCATGTCGAAGCCGACCATCGCGGCCACGAGGTTCGCGGACTCCTCGAAGTCGTTGCTCCCGAGCAGCGAACGGGCCGTGAGGATGTTGATCAGGCTGGCATCGAGAGGCTTGCGGTCGGGCTCGTCCTTCGACGCGGGGGCGTCTTTCAGATCGCCGGCTGCCAGCCGCTCCTTGAGCACCGCGAGGTGCTCGCGGGCGTCGATCGACCGGCCGATGCGGAGCTGGAACTCGGCGAGCCGCCGGCGGAGGTCGTCGTTGTCGGGATTCCGCCGGACCGCGGTCTCGAGCGTGTTGTAGGCGCGGGCCAGGTCGTTGCGGGTGGCATCGGGCGCGTCGGCTCTCGCGAGGACCAGCTTCGCATACTCGGCGAACGCCGCGGAATCCTCCGGGCGGAGGCCGATGTAGCGGCCATAGAGCATGATCGCCTCGGCCGGCTTCCCCTCTTCGAGCCGCTGTTTCGCCAGGCTGGCCAGGTTGCCGGCGTTGCGCCGCACCTGGAAACGTCGGAGGAAAAAGACGCTGGCGGCACCCACCACCACGAGGGTGATGAAAATCAGCAGAAACTTCAGGTTGATCCGTTTCACGGGAGGGGCGACTCGCTGGACAGGGGGACACCGGGGTGCCGGAGAATGGTGACGGCGAAGAATGGGAAGTCTACCAGCCCCAGGGGGGCGGATTCCACGAGCCGCTCGGTCCGCCCAAGCCTCACGGCAAGCGGGGAACCGCCGGAATCGACCAAAGATCGAGGTCCGGTTGTGACGATAGCAACGACGGTGCCGACCGTGCCGCCTGGGAGGACCCTGCGGCGGGTCGGGCTGCCGGGCCCGAAACACGCCCGGTTCCCAGCCTCGAGGATCGCCCCGATGACCACCTTCATCCCGCCGGCTCGCCGAACCCTTCCGATCGCCGTCGCTCGCAAGGCCGCGCAGGCCCTGCCGCTGCTGGCGATCATGGCCATCACGATGCGGGCGCCGGCCGCAGAGGCTCCCCGCCGTCTCGACCCTCCGGCTCGGGTGCCGGCGACCCGTGCCCCAACTGCCCGACAGCCCCAAGCGGCGCGGACGGTCGTAGACGCCGCCGTGCAGCCAGCCGGCGGAGCCCGTCAGGCATGTGGACCCACCGGCTGCAAGACCGGCTGCCGTCACGGCCATCATCGCGACTGCCGCGATGGGGCCTGCGTGCCCTACTGCCCGGTGCGGCCGGGTACATTCGGCTTCTACGGCACCCAGTGGCGGCGCTGGCCGGGATCGGGTGTCGTGCCGGTGTCGAACGAGCAGGCCGCGACGCCGGCCAAGCCGCCGAAGTCGTCGGTGCCGGGCCCCGACGAGGAATCACTGGGGCCGAAGGCGTCGGAACTGCCCGAGCCCGACTTCCCGGCTGAAGAGTCGGCCGCTGGTGACAAGCGGGCCACCGCAGCGCCGGAGCCCGCCGCACCGGAGCCCCCGGCCGCCACCGCCGAACCCGCCGAGCGGGCGGTGGAGCCCGCGGCCCCCGAGCCGATGCCGGAAACCGACGCCAAGCCCGCGCAGCCCGAGGCGGCTCCCGCCAAGCCGCGGCCCCAAGACGAAAACCTGTTCGACGGCTCCGCCGCCGGCCGGGTGCGGCGGAAGATTCCGGTGACGAACCGTCCGCAGCCGGCCCAGCGTCCGCAGGCCAGCCGCGTGCAGCCTGCCACCCATCAGCTGCCTGCCGCCGGCGAACCTTCGGCGGCGGCCCGGCGGCCGGCTCCGAAGCCGGTGCCGCGGGTCGCCTTCGACCCGACTGCGATTCGAAGATAGTGCGAGAGGCGGGAGTCGAACCCGCACGCCTTGCGGCACTGGAACCTAAATCCAGCGCGTCTGCCAGTTTCGCCACTCTCGCCTGGCTGCCATCCGCCACCGATTCTATCCCGCTCTGGCCCGTCAGCGGTTGACCCCGGGGGCCGTGCCTCGCGGGGCGGTGGAAGCCTCGAGCAGACGGTCGAGATTGCCGCGGCCATCGGGAGCCCGCTCCGGCCACGCCGCCAGGAGGATGTCCTTGAGGGCCTGATCCCCGGCGGGCGACTCGCGCCGCATCGCGAACCGCAGTTCCAGTGACCGCACCTGCTCGGCCGGGCCATGCCGCGCGTTCCAGTCGCGGGCCAGGGCGGCCGCCGTCGGCGCGGCGAACACCCGGTTTTCCTCCCGGGGCATCACCCAGAAGAGCTTGTGCCAGCGATGGGTGCCCAGCGAGGCGAATCCGCCCGCCGGACGTTCGCGTTCGAGCGGCCGCCCCTGACGGAGCAGATCGACGACCCGTCCGTCCGCGAGCGTGGCGGCCCCATAGACCCACTGCTCCTGTTCCGCGACCTGCCCGAACATCGGCCAATCCTGCTCGAGGCCGCAGGCCAGGATCAGCGGCCGCAGCGGCCCCGGGAGGGGGGCGGGGCCGAGGCAGCCCCGGCCATGGAGGAAGCTGATGGCGGCGAGCGCGAGGGCCGTGCCGCAGGCGAGCGCCGCCGGGATGCCGAGCGCCGACCGCGGGGAATCCGCTCGCGGGCCGGTCAGCGCATTCCAGGCACCGGCCGGCACGATGGGCAGCCAGGCGACGATGCCGACGGCCGCGAACAGCCCCACCCACATCGTCGTCCAGACGGCGACGTGGAAGAGGATGAAGGCGGCCGCGAGGGCGGCTCGCACCCGGGCGTTCGGTGCGGCCAGGAGAAGCAGCGGCCCGAGCAGTTCGGTCGCCAGCACCAGCCACGTCACGGGTCGCGTCAGCCACGCGATGCGCGACAGCCACATGCCCAGGGAGTTGCCGTGGTCGTGGATCGAGAGGGCGTAGGCGAGGGCGTCGCCCGAGAGCCACGACGAATTGCACTTGGCGAGCCCCGCGGCGAGATACACGGCCGCGACCTGGAGCACGAGGGCTGCCGACGCCAGCGACAGCACCGCGGAGACCGGCTTCGCCCGGCCGCGCCGCGCGAGCGACCAGCCGCCATCCAGGGGGAGAAACATCGACCAGAACAGCAGGCACATCAAGAGCGCGTCGCCCGCGTTGGTGGCCGGTTCGGTCCGCCGCACCACGCTCACCACCGTCAGCCAGGCCGCGACCGATGCCGCGCGGCTGCGCACGCCCGTGATCAGCCAGGCCCCGCACACGCCTTCGGCCACGAGCACCGCCCCGCCGCACCACGGCGCGTCGGACAGGAATGCGAGCGACCACTTGGACCACGTGGCCTGAAACCCGCGGAGCACGTCCGGGGGAAACAGCCCGTCGGCCGCGAACATCAGGTGGAAGGTGCGGAATCGGAGCAGGCAGTCGGCGACCAGAATCAGCCCCAGCCCGATGCGGAAGGCGGCGAGGGAGCGCGTGTCGAGCGTGAACGCGGCGCGGCACCAGCCGCGGGCGAGTTCGATGCCACGCTGGAGCGCCGAGGGTCGGTCCATGCAGGGGGCGCCACGCGGACGGGCGGCTTTCTTGAACGATTCCTCCCGCGAAACTACAACAAGTCCGCCGTTTCGGACGAGGTCAATCCCCGTCCGGCGGTCCCGCGACGCGCGTGGCTCGCGCCGGGCCTGCCCGATCATGCCTGCCTGACGGAGGAGTTCGAGATGCACGTTCCCGTGGTGGTGCTCGGCGGCGGTCCCGGCGGCTACGCGGCCGCGTTCCTGGCGGCCGACCTGGGCATGCAGGTGGCGCTCGTCGAGCGGGACGAGCGGCTCGGCGGCACCTGCCTGCTGCGGGGCTGCATTCCGTCGAAGGCGCTGCTGCACGTCGGGCGGGTGCTCTCCGAGGCCAGGGAGATGGAGGACTGGGGCATCCACTTCACCAAGCCGGCGGTGGACATCGCGGCGCTGCGGGCCCGGAAGGACAAGGTGATCGCCTCGCTCACGGGCGGACTGGCCCAGCTGGCGAAGCGGCGAAACGTGACGATCATCCACGGCGTCGCGCGGTTCGTGAACTCGACGACCCTGGAGGTCGCGCCGGCGGCTCCCGGCGGCGCGAGCCAGCGGATCACGTTCGACCACTGCATTCTCGCCAGCGGCTCCCGGCCCGCCCGCATCCCCGCGTTCGACATCGGCAGCCCCCGGGTGATGGATTCGACCGGGGCGCTCGAACTCGCCGACGTGCCGGGCTCGCTGCTCGTCGTGGGCGGAGGCTACATCGGCCTGGAAATGGGCACGGTGTATGCGGAGCTCGGCTCGAAGGTCTCGGTCGTCGAGCTCACCGACACCCTGCTTCCCGGGGCCGATCGTGACCTCGTCAAGCCGCTGCAGAAGCGGCTCGAGGGCCTGTTCGAGGCGATCCTGCTCCGCACGAAGGTGGTGAAACTCGAGGACACGGGCACGGCGGTGCGGGTCTCGTTCGAAGGGCCCGACGGTCCCGCGACGAAGGAGTTCTCGCGGGTGCTCGTGGCGGTTGGCCGGCGGCCCAACTCCGATGGGCTGGGCCTGGAGAACACGAAGGTCGTCGTCACCCCCAAGGGGTTCGTCGAGGTGGATGGGCAGCAGCGGACCGCCGATCCGCACATCCTGGCGATCGGCGACGTCTGCGGTGAGCCGATGCTCGCCCATCGCGCGAGCCACCAGGGCAAGGTCGCGGTCGAGGTGCTCCACGGCGAGGCCGCGCTGTTCGCCCCCCGGGCGATTCCTGCCGTTGTGTTCACCGACCCCGAGATCGCCTGGGCAGGACTCACCGAGAACGAGGTGGCGGCAACGGGCCGCGTCGTCGAGGTCAGCAAGTATCCGTGGGCCGCAAGCGGGCGGGCCCACGCCTTGGGCCGCACCGACGGGCTCACGAAGATCCTGGTCGACCCGGAGACCGACACGGTGCTCGGCGTCGGGATCGTCGGTTCCGGCGCGGGCGAACTGATCGCCGAAGGGGTGCTGGCCATCGAGATGGGCTGCTCGGCCCGGGATCTGATGGAGGCGATCCATCCCCATCCCACGCTGGGCGAGACGGTGGCCTTCAGCGCCGAGAACTACTTCGGCCTCGCTACCGAAATCTACAGGACGCGGGCGGAATCGGCGGGCCGCTGAGGGGTTTTGGCGGCGGGATTGGACGTGGTGCGGGGGGCAGGGCAATCGCCCTAGACGCCCCCACTACGACCCGAATAATCTGAAAAGTCGCCCCGAAATTCCTGGAGCCCCTCATGGCCAACCCCAGTGACCATTCCGCCACCGAGGCGGCCGACGACGTTCTCGCCGGAGCCGCCCGGCTGCCCCGCGGGGCCCACGTCCCGATGTCGATCGGCCAGATGGGGGACAACGCGACGGGCCAGCCCGAGGTGGTCGATGGCGTGTCGGCGGTGGATGCCGACCCGACCGAGACGCGGGAGTGGCTGGATTCGCTCCGCTACGTGATCAACAGCCGGGGCGGCGACCGGGCCGCCTATCTGCTCCACGCCATCGAGCAGGAGGCCTATCGGCTCGGGGTCCAGATCCCGTTCTCGGCAACCACCCCCTACATCAACACGATCCCGGTCGAGAAGCAGCCGGCCTTCCCCGGCAACCGCGAGATCGAGCGGCGGATCAAGAGCATCATCCGCTGGAACGCGATGGCGATGGTGGTTCGCGCCAACCGCGAAGACAAGAGCATCGGCGGCCACATCTCCACCTTCGCCTCGTCGGCCACGCTCGTCGAGGTGGCGATGAACCACTTTATCCGCGGCCGCAGCGACGATTTCTCCGGCGATCAGGTCTACTTCCAGGGGCACGCCTCGCCCGGCATCTACTCGCGCGCCTTCCTCGAGGGGCGGATCAGCGAGAAGCAACTGGAGAACTTCCGCCGCGAGCTCTCAGCGGGGGGCGGCCTGTCGAGCTATCCGCACCCCTGGCTGATGCCGGGCTTCTGGGAGTTTCCCACGGTGTCGATGGGGCTCGGTCCCCTGATGGCGATCTACCAGGCCCGGTTCAACAAGTACCTGCAGGACCGCGGCATCAAGGACACGAGCCAGCAGCACGTCTGGTGCTTCATCGGCGACGGCGAGACCGACGAGCCCGAGACGCTCGGCGCCATCTCGCTGGCGGCCCGCGAGAAGCTCGACAACCTCGTGTTCGTCATCAACTGCAACCTCCAGCGGCTCGACGGGCCGGTTCGCGGCAACGGCAAGATCATCCAGGAACTCGAGGGCTGTTTCCGCGGGGCGGGCTGGAACGTGATCAAGGTGATCTGGGGCGACGAGTGGGATCCGCTGCTCGCCAAGGACGACAAGGGCGTGCTCGTCAAGCGGATGAACGAGGTCGTGGACGGCCAGTACCAGAAGTACGTGGTCATGCCCGGCGGCTACATCCGCGAGCACTTCTTCGGGGCCGACCCCCAGCTGCTCGAGATGGTTGCGAACCTCTCGGACGAGAAGCTCAAGAAGCTCCGCCGCGGCGGGCACGACCCCGAGAAGGTGTATGCCGCCTACGCGGCGGCCATGAAGTGCCACGGCAAGCCGACCGTGATCATCGCCAAGACGATCAAGGGCTACGGCCTGGGCGAGGTGGGCGAGGGCCGCAACGTCACCCACCAGCAGAAGAAGCTCAACGAGGAGGAGCTGCGGGCCTTCCGCTCGCGGTTCGGCATTCCCATCTCCGACGACGAGGTGGCGAAGGCGCCGTTCTACCGCCCGCCGGAAGACTCGGAAGAGATCCGCTATCTCCGCGAGCGGCGCGAGGCTCTTGGCGGCTACGTGCCGACCCGGCCGCTCGAATCGCCGAAGCTCACCACGCCCACGCTCGACGAGTATCGCTCGTTCATCGAGAAGAGCGCGGGCCGCGAGGTCTCCACCACGACCGGCGCCGTCACGCTGATGGCGTCGCTGCTCAAGGACAAGTCGGTCGGCAAGTACATCGTGCCGATCGTGCCCGACGAGTCGCGGACGTTCGGCATGGATCCGCTCTTCAAGCAGTGCGGCATCTACGCCCACACCGGCCAGCTCTACGAGCCGGTCGACTCGGATCAGCTGCTCTACTACCGCGAGGCCAAGGACGGCCAGATCCTCGAGGAGGGGATCACGGAGGCGGGCAGCATGTCGAGCTTCGTGGCGGCGGGCACGGCCTACGCCAGCCACGGCGTCCCGATGATCCCGATCTTCATCTACTACTCGATGTTCGGCTTCCAGCGGATCGGCGACCTGATCTGGGCCGCCTGCGACAGCCGCGCCAAGGGCTTCCTCCTCGGCGGCACCGCCGGCCGGACGACGCTCAACGGCGAGGGGCTGCAGCACCAGGACGGGCACAGCCACCTGTTCGCGATGGCCTATCCGACCGTGAAGGCCTACGACCCGGCGTTCGTCTACGAGACGACCGTGATCATGCTCGACGGCATGGAGCGGATGTATGCCAAGGGCGAGGACTGGATCTACTACATCACGGTCTACAACGAGAACTACGAGATGCCCCCCATGCCCGCGGGCTGCGAGGAGGGCATCCTCAAGGGCATGTACCGCCTCAAGGACGTGCCGGCCACGGGGCAGCCGGTCGCGACCGGCCTGCCGCAGGTGAACCTGTTCGGCTCGGGCACGATTCTCCGTGAGGTGATCCGGGCCGCCGATCTGCTCGCCGAGCATTGGGGCGTGGCCAGCACGGTCTGGAGTGTGACGAGCTGGAAGGAGCTTCGTCGCGAGGCGCAGGAATGCCGGCGGTGGACCATGCTCCACCCCGATGCTCCGCCGAAGGTCAGCTACCTCGAAGCCAAGCTCGCCGGGACAGACGGCGTTTACGTGGCGGCCAGTGACCACGTGCGGGCAGTGCCCGAGCAGCTCGATCCGTGGGTGCCCGGCGGCCTGTTCGTGCTCGGCACCGACGGCTTCGGCCGCAGCGAGCTCCGGGGCAAGCTGCGGCGGCACTTCGAGGTCGATGCCGAGTGCATCGCGATCGGCACGCTCTCGCGGCTGGCGGCGGCCGGTGCGATCGGCAGCCATGTGGTCGCCGAGGCAATCAAGCGGCTGGGCGTCGATCCGGCCAAGGTCGATCCGGCGTCGGCGTGAGCCGCCCCTTGCGTCCCTTTCCGTTCATCCCCACCCTCCCCTCACCCTCCCGCGGAACGACTCATGGCCACCGAATTCAAGCTCCCCGACCTCGGCGAAAACATCGCCTCCGGTGACGTCGTCACGGTCTTCGTGTCCGAGGGCGACGTCGTGAAGCCGGGGCAGGCCCTCCTCGAAGTCGAGACCGACAAGGCGGTCATCGAGGTGCCGTGTCCGCCCGGTGGCCTGGTCGCCAAGGTGCTCGTCAAGAAGGGTGATACCGTCAAGGTGGGGCAGCCGCTCGTGATGCTCGACGCGGCCGGCGCCGCTCCCGCAAATCCCGCCGCAGCGCCGGCCAAGCCGGCTGCTCCCGCTCCGGCACCTGCTCCGGTAGCCGCCGCCCGGCCCGCCGCACCAACGCCGGCACCAACGCCGGCACCAGTTCCGGCCCCGGCAGTCGCGGCGGCACCTGCAGCGGTCGCGATCGACGAGCCGCCTGCGGCGGCGGTCGAACCGGCGGGGCCGGCCGTGCGGCGACTCGCCCGGGAACTCGGGGTCGATCTCGCCCGCGTCCGCGGTACGGGCCAGGCGGGGCGAATCATCCGTGAAGACGTGATCGCGGCGGTGCGGCACGCCAGCGCCGCCCCGGCCGGCCGCTCGCGGCCCGACTCCACCTCCACCGAGCGGGACGACTGGGGCCCGATCCGCCGCGAGCAGATGTCGCGGATGCGGAAGACGATCGCGGCGAACATGGTCCGCAGCGTGCAGACGATCCCCCACCTCACGAACTTCGACGACGCCGACGTCACCGAACTCGAGGTCCTGCGCAAGGCGAGTGCGGCGGAATACGCCAAGAACAACCTCAAGCTCACGGCGCTGTCGTTCGTGATCAAGGCGGTGAGCCTGGCGCTGCGGCAGCACCCGGCCATCAACGCGACGGTGGACGTCGAGAAGGGCGAGATCATCTACCGGGAGTACGTCAACGTGGGGCTCGCGGTGGACACCCCGCGGGGCCTCGTGGTGCCGGTGCTCCGCGACTGCGACCAGATGTCGATCCCGCAGGTCGCCCAGGCCGTGGCCGACACGGCGGAGAAGGCCAAGAACGCCCAGTACGGCATCGAGGACCTCCGCGGCGGCACGTTCACCATCAGCAATCTCGGGGCGGTGGGAGGTGCCTACTCCACGCCCATCATCAACTGGCCCGAGGTTGCTATTCTGCTGCTCGGCCGGTCCCGAAAGATGCCGGTCGTCCATGACGACAAGATCGAGTCGCGGCTGATGATGCCCTTGTCGCTGTCCTACGATCACCGCGTCATCGACGGCGCCATGGCCGCCCGGTTCCTCAACGAGATCATCGGTTACCTGGAGAGCCCCGGCCGGCTGCTGCTGGCCATGTGATCGCGAGTTCGTGACTCCCTCCCCCACCTCCCCCTCCCGCCTGACGTCGCCCCCGAGTCGCGGCGGGCCTGGATCACCCATCCGTGAGCACCATCGACAGCATCGACTCCGCCGGGACCGCCAGCCTCGCGTTTCTCGAGGAGCTCTTCGAGCAGTACCAGTCGGACCCCGCCAGCGTGCCGGCCGACTGGCGGACATACTTCGAGGAGCTGCACGCCGGCCGGCCCGCGACCGCGAACGGTCGGCCGCTCGTCCGTGAGCCCGTGGCCGGCGGGGCCGCGCCCGCGGTCCTGCCCCCCACGCCGAAGCTCGTCACGCCCGACGGCATCGCCACCGCCCACGCGGTCGCGATCGCGAACGGCGAGGTGAAGCTCGCGGCCGCGCCGGCCGGCGAGGCCATGCCGCTGCCCCTGCCGGTGGCGACGGGCTCGGCGGGCGAGGAGCGGGTGGCATTTCTGCAGGACCGCGTCGATCAGCTCGTTCGCGCCTACCGCGTTCGCGGCCACCTCATGGCCGAGATCGACCCGCTGGGCCGGCCGCGTCCCGGGCTCCCGGAACTCGATCCGAGCTTCTACCACCTCACCGAGGAGGACATGGATCGGTCCTTCTCGACCGACACGATCGAGGGGCCGCAGTCGATGTCGCTGCGGCAGATCATCAAGCGGCT
>JBBAVS010000013.1:1769-49679 GCA_040397585.1 Pirellulales bacterium | reverse complement strand
TGAAAACCTGCGGCCACGTTCGGGCATGGCGAGCTCGGGGCTGCCCGTGCCCCGAGAGCCGGGCTATGGGAGCCAGCGCAGCCCGGAGGGCGAAGCGCAGCGGACATGCAGTGAGCGGATGCCACGATGGCATCCGCGAACGTCCGGCGACGGGGCATGGGCAGCCCCGAGCGGGGCGGCAGGCAGTGGGATTCCGCAGGTTAAAAACCTGCGGCCACTTTCGAGCCCCGCAGGTTGAAAACCTGCGGCCACTTCAGGCACCTGACGCGGATCACATCCGGAAGTTGAAGGTCTGCCAGAGGAGGCGGAGGAGCCACTGGCCCACCGTGCGGCTGCCCACCTGGATCCGGGCCGTGCCCCGCATCCCCGGCGTGAACACCGCGTCGGCGTCGTCGAGCGTCATCAGCGCCTCGTAGCTCGTCGAGATCGGGATCTCGCGGCCCGATGGGTCGGTCTCCGTCGGCACGCTGCCCCCCGCCTTCACTGAGAGCCGCTCCGAGCCCGCCTCGATGTGCGTCTCCGCGATCTGGTCCACCTTGCCGCGGAACGTCTGCCACGGAAACGAGTTGAGCTTGAGGTCCACCGGCTGGCCGTCCGCCACGAACTCGACCTCCGACTGATCGACCACCATCACCGCCTCGAACCGCTCGGGCTCGCCCACCATGCAGAGCACCGTGCCCTCCTGAAACGTGGCGCCGAGATTCCGGTCGCTGAGGGCGTTGCCGCTCCAGGGCGGAAGCTTGCCCCCCTGCTCTCCCTGAGATTTGAGGCTCATCGGCGGCAGCACCACGCCGTCCCGCGGGGCCACGAGCACGAGTTCGCGGCGATCCTGGTGCTTCCGCGCGAGCTGCTCGCGAAGGCTCGCCAGCGACTCCTTCACGGTGCCGATCTCCAGGCCCGCGGCAGGGTCGGAAAACCGCTCCCGCTCCAGGCTCTTCAGCCGGCTCTCGTACTGCGTCGCCTTGCCCTCCAGGTCGGCGATCTCCAGGTCGAGATCGACGTTCACCAGCCGGGCGAGCTCGTCTCCCTTTCTCACCACCGCGCCGGGCTTCACCGCCAGCCGCTCGAGCCGGCCCGGCACGGTCACGTAGACCATCTCCTCGCCGCGGGGCCGCAGCTCGGTGGGGCACCAGACCCGCTGCGGCAGCGGGATCAGGGCGATGCCGGCCGCCAGCGCCGCCGCCACCACCGCCGTCACCGCCACGTTCTTCGGCTTCACCTCGTCGCGCCTCCCGGGAACCTTGAAAAACTTGATGATCCCCTGCAGCGGCCGGATCACCAAGCCCCACACGGCCCCCAGCGCCAGGATCTGGCCCAGCACTTCCAGCCGATAGGGTTTGAAGACGTTCCAGACGAACAGGAAGATCGACGCCGTCACGACCCAGCCATACAAGCTCGAGGCCACCGCGTAGAGGGCGAATAGCCCGAGGTTCCGCTGCGGCAGGAACGGGTCGTCCTGCTGCTTGATGCCCAGGCACCACCGCGAGGCGAGCCGCTGGAGGATCGTGTTGGCCTTCTGGCGGAGGTTCGGGATCTCCAGCACGTCGGAGAGGATGTAGTAGCCGTCGTACCGCAGCAGCGGGTTGGCGTTGAACAGGATCGTGGACACGCTGGAGACGAACATCACGTCGAGGCAGAGCTGGTTGAACACGCCGGGGTGCGAGTTCCACCACAGGTAGGTGGCGATCGAGGCGATGATCACCTCCACATACATCCCCGCCGCGCCGATCGCCGCCCGCTTCCACTTGCTCGGCAGCATCCAGCTGTCGGACACGTCGCAGTAGAGGCAGGGGGTAAACACCAGGAGCATCATCCCCATCTCGTGGCACTCGCCGCCGTAGTGCTTGCAGGAGAGCCCGTGGCCGAACTCATGGAGGATCTTGGTCACCCCGAGGGCCACCGCCAGGTAGAGCCAGTTGCCCGCCGCGAAGAACTGGTGGAACTCGGGGAGCTTCGCCCGGAAGACGTCGAAGTTCACGAGCACGAGCAACAGCGCGCTGGCCACGAACACCAGCGCCGCCGCGATCGCAGGCGGCGAAAACAGCCAGCCAAACCAGGGGTCGAGCCGCTCCAAGAGCCAGTCGGGGTCGATCCCCCGAAACCGCATCGACATGATGTTGGCGAGCCAGGCCATCCACTCCCGCCAGATCCGCTGCCGCCGCCGCTCGAAGAGCTGCGGCCCCTGGCCCGGCCGGTCGCCGATCACGAGCCCGGAGCGGTGGAGCGTGGCGATGAACCGCGAAAGCTCGTCCACGGTGATCCGCCGCGGCGGGAAGCGGGCCTCGAACTGCTCCTTGAGGGCGTCGAGGCTCGTGCGGCCGTCGAGCATGTCGAGCAGCGCATACTCCTCCGGCCGAAACCGGAAGTAGTGCAGCGAGATCGGGTCCTTCACGACCCACCAGGCCTGTCCCTGGTAGACCTGCCGGTTGACCACGAGGTCGCCGCGGCGGCGGAGGGTGACGCCGCGGGTCGTGCTCGAACGGAAGGCGTCGGCGGTGGACATGGGCGGGCTACGGGGCCGCGGGCTGGTCGGAGTGGATCGTCATCGTGGCGGTCTGGCCGGCCCGCAGGAGCCACTCGCCCGAGCCGTTCGCGCGGCGGTTGGCCACCTCGGCGAACACGCGGTAGTCGCCCCCGCTCTCCACGAGCGGACTGACGAACGAGATCCGGCCCGCGAACGTCTCGCTGCGACCGTTCGCCAGCGGGACAACCACCGTGACCGGCCGGCCTCGGACCTGCTCGGGGTCCCACTGGGCGGCGTCCACGTAGCCTTCGACGCGGAGCTTGTCGGTGCGAACGATGTGGGCCAGCGGCGCCCCCGCCTGCATCCACTCGCCCGCGTTGCCCTGCACGTCGACCACCTCGCCGTCGAGGGGCGCCTTCACCTGCCGGCGGCGGATCTCGATCTCTGCGGTCTCCACCTCGGCCTCCTTGACCTTGGCGGCGAGCGCGGAGAGCTGTCGCTCGAGCTGGGCCTGCTCGATCTGGAGCCCGCTCTTCTCCCACTCGAGCCGGAGCCGGTTGCGTTCCACCTCGGTCACCGAGCCCAGCGACGTGCGGTTCGCCTGTTCGGCCTTCTCGTAGGCCGTCTGCGCCACCGCCTCCGCCTTCTCGGCATAGCGGACGTCGACGTCGCTGCCGGCCTTGGCGACCGCCTGGTCGTACTCGGCCTTGGCGCGGAGTTTGGCCATCTGGGGCTGATCGTCGTTGATCCGGGCCACGACCTGCCCGGCGGTCACGCTCTCCCCGGGCTTGATGCCCAGTTCCACGAGCAACCCCGCCTCGCCGGCAGAGAGCTTCGCCTCGTCCACCAGCGACACGAGGCAGCGCTCGAGCACCGGGCCCTTCGTGGCCTCGGCCGCCAGCGCCTGGCCCGCCGCCAGGAGCATCGTCCACGCCATCCAGAACATCGCGCATCGCTTCATCGAAATCACCTCCGCCCGCGTGTCGCGGGTCACCACAGCCGGAAAAACACCTGCGTCTGGAGGAACGCCAGAACATCGTGAAACCAGACGTAGCCCAGCGGCCGCTTGCCGCAGGCCACCCGCGCCGTCACGCTGGCGCCCGCCCCGAGTTCCTCCTTCTCGTGCACGCTCGGATCGATCGTCACCCGCACGAGCACGGTGTTGCCGTCGTCGCCGCGGACCTCCGCCTGCTCGTGGATCTCCTTGACGCTGCCGCGGTGCCGCGTGCCCGGATCGGTGGCGAGGATGTAGTCCACCATCAACTCTCTGCCGGCCGCCTTCGCCTCGGCGGCGGCCCGGTTCACGTGGCCGAGCCGGTCGTCGGGCATCTTGATCTCGAGCTCCCAGGGGCCGGTCTTGTCGGCCACGCTCATCAGCACCTGCCCCTTCTCCACCGGCCGGAGGAGCAGCAGGTCGCGGACCTGCCAGGTCACGATCACGCCGTCGATCGGGCTGCGGACATCGAGCTCCTTCTTCTTCTGGGCGTAGAGGGCGAGCTGGGACTCGAGGCTCTCCACCTCCCGCTCGAGCTGGGCCCGCCGGCCGGCGAGCCGGAGCTTCTCGTCGGCCGAGATCTTGTCGTCGTCCAAGAGCGAACGCCGCGTGGACACCAGCTGCTCCTCGCTCGAAGCCTTCTTGCCGAGCACGTCGGCGGTCGCCACCTCGAGGTCGCGGTTGCGGAGCGTGGCGAGCAGTTGCCCGGCCTTCACGTCGGCGCCTCCCTCGACCCCCGGCTCGATCTTCTCGACCACGCCCTCGATCTGCGCGAACACCTCGCGACGGTGCACGGGCTCGAGCGTGCCCTTGCCCTCGAGGCGGAGCTCGGCGGGCACGAGCACGAGCGCCGCGAGCGCCGCGAGCGTGCCCAGCACCGCCGCCACCGTCTTGGGAAGGTTGCGGGCGGTGGTGAGCACCCGCGACTTCCCCAGGAAGTTGAGCAGCGGGTAGAGCGGCAGCCCGGTGTGGGCCAGGGCGTTGGCGATAGCCACCTTGCCGTGCTCGGCGACGAGTTCCACGCGGGCCCGCTTGCCACCGTCGAAGGCGGTCGAGGAGAACCACTCGGCCACGAGCGCCGCGATCGCCTCGGGCGTCTCCGCGGGCGCGGCCTCCGCCTTGGCGACGGCCACCGCATCCACGCCCCCCGGCTTGACCACCGCCGTGGGCCGAGGTTTGGCAAGCGGGATGATCGCCAGCGCCGTGGCGTGCGACTCGTCGATGTAGTTCTCCAGCTCCTCCTCGATCTGCGGGAGCACTTCGGCCTCGGGATCGGGGTGCCAGAGCGGATCGCCGGCCCGGGCCACCACTCGCGTGAGGGCCTCGATCGCCTGCACCGCGCTTGCCCGCCGCTCCACCGACTCCTGGCCGCTCACGGCTTCGAGCCGCAGCGTGCGGCCCCGCTTCACCAGCACGCTCACCCGATCGCAGCCGATGATCCGCCGGGCCTCGTTGGCGAGCACGAACGCGGTGGCGATCGGATCGAGCGACTCGTGCACGGCGCGGCTGAACCGCTCCACCTGCGAGAGCGCCGCCTGCTGGGCATCCACCTCGACGAGCTGTTGCCGCTGGGCCGACACCTGCTGGGCGTTGCGCTGGCGATCGAGATAGATCGCGGCGAGCCCCGCCACCTGCTCGGAGAACCGCAGATAGCCCCGCTGCACGTCCTCGTGGTTGGGCTGATGGAGGATCTCGATCAGGCCCGCGCGGCCGGCGGTGCAGTCGATCGGGGCCGCGATCACCAACAGCGCGGTGCCGTTGGTCGCTACCACCGTGCCGTCGGGGCCGGTGATCGAGCCCCCCGGCGGCACGAGCAAGCCCGTGCCGCTGCCGAACAACCCGGCCACCAGCGCGTTGTGGGAGGCAACGCCCTCGGGCGTGTTCTGCACCCCCGTGGCCTCGATGCCCGCATGGGCGATCGGGTCGACCTGCCCGCCGTCGCCCACCAGCCAGACGACCTCGGCCACCGACTCCATGAGCCGATGGACGCCTTCCCGGATGAACCCGAAAAACTCCCCGGCCGCGACGTCGCGGTGGGCGAGCTGCTCGAGCTTCGTCAGGAAGTCGTGGATTTCCCGCTTGGCCCGCTCGAACTCCTCGGTCTCGTCGTAGCTGGTCATGGGGAACGCCGCGGCCGAACCGCGTCGCGTCAGCTCTTCGCGACCTGCTGCTGGTGCACGACCCGCTTCTGCACGTCGGTCTCCAGCATGCCGAACGCCTGCTCGTGGCGGGCGACCGCCATCGACAGGGCGTAGGCCAGCCGCTTGGCGGTGAAGAAGTTGACGATGATCCGCTGGGTGAGCTGGATGGTCTCGGGCGACGTGCCGGCAACCTGCTTGTTGAGGCCGAAGTCCACGATCAGTTCCTCCGGCGTCCCGGTGACACGGCAGAAGTTGGCGTAGGTGGCGACGATGTGCGACTCGTCAACGGGCACCGGCACCTGCTGGGACTGGGCTTCATCGGCCATGGCGTGCGACTCCAAGAAGAGGTTGGTCGGGACAATCTCCGGATGATGGCCTTACGGCCGCCGCCGGGACACGGTTCGGAGTTTATCCAGCCGGGGGGTGGGAAACTACTCGCTCGCGCGTTTCTCACGCGTTTTCACCCTCGCCGGCGTGCCGCCGCAGCCACGCCGGCGAGGCGAACCGCCGCAGGAGCGCCTCCCCGGTGCGGACCGCGTCGGCATGCCACCCGCGGTCCTCAGGATCGCCGCCCACGTGGAGACCGTCGAACCGCAGCCGGCACGGCCAACCCCGCGACTCCGCCACCGCATTGAAACGCTCCGCGATCCGCAGCGTCCAGGCCGCGCCGAGCGTCTCCCGCAGGGCGAGGTAGGCGGCAGTGAACGCGGTCGGATCGGCCAGGCCCGCACGGCGGACCGTGTGCCGGCTCGCGCCGCTGGCCGCGCGTCGCGGGCCCACCGGCCAGCGCCACGACTGCACCGCGGCCAGCGCCGCGCCGACCGCCACGAGGGCCGCCGCCACCGCATCGGCCCGCGGCGTCGGCGGCGCATCGGCCGCGACGAACGGCAGGAAGCGGCGGAGCAGGATCAGCTGGCCGACCGTCACCAGCCCGGCGGCAAGGCCATGCCGCGTGGCGATGAAGTTCATCAGACCGACGAGCACGAGCGCCAGCATGAACCACCGCTGCAGCGGGTGCACGTCGGGCGGGCTGCCTGGCCGCACGAGCGCCGCCGATGCCGCAGGCAGCGCGAGGATGCCTGCGAGCGACGCCACGATGAACTGCCAGACGCCATGCTGCGGCCGCTTGGCCCCCAAGAGCGACATGATCGGACAGAGGGCCAGCGCCGCCACCGCCAGCCGCACCGACGCCTGGGCCGCCGGATCGACGAGGCCGCCGCGCGCGCGAACCGCCGACTCGACCGCGAAGGCGCCCGCGGCACCGCAGGCCCACCACGCGGCCGGCACGGCGGTGGTGCCGCGGGCCAGGAAGGCCCCGGCGCAGGCGGCGACCGCGACGATCACGGCAGCGACGAACGGGAGGCCGGCAGGTGGCATGCCGTCAGGCTACCACCGCTGGATTCGATGGTGACGGTTGGGGGGGCTGCAGCGGCCGCGGTGCAGCGCCAGACCGCCGCCGGACGATGACCTCACTGATCCCCGTGCGGCCCGGTCGCGGCACGCTCCTCGGAGGCCATCATGCGCCGCATCCACCTCGTCGTCTGCCTCGCGATCGCCGCCGTCGCGGCCGAGTCGCGGGGCATCGAGATGTTCACCTACTTCGGCGACGGCAGCCGCATCGGCCTGCCCAGCCTCGAAGTGCCGATCGAGGCCTATCCCGGAATCCCGTTGCGGAGCGACCGGATTCGCGCCCGCCGACGGGCGCTGCGGACCGGCCAGCCCGTCCGGGTCGGTCCCGGCACACCCGTGGGCGGCGGCGTGACGATCCGCCCCCTGCCCACGCGGTCGCAGCCGGTGCCGCTGGCCGAGCCGATTCCCGCCCCGCGGCCCGGTGCGGCGGCCCCCGAAAACGCGACAAGCCGGCCGGCAGCGGACTGATGCCGCCACCGACCGGCTCGTGAGCGTCGGAGAGCGTCGGACGCGGGGCGACTACTTCTCGCCCGCCTCCTTCTTGAGCTTGGCGAGCAGGTCGGCCGCCTCCGACTTGGTGGCGAACATCGGCTCGTTCGCGATCACCTCCTCGAGGATCTTCCGCGCCAGGTCCTTCTCGCCGCGGTCGACGAGGATCCGGGCCACGTAGAACGCCCCGTCGCTCGACAGCGCGTTGCTCCGGCGAACCTGCTCCAGGATCCGCTCGGCATCCTCGCGGCGGCCGAGCTTGTAGAACACCCAGGCGAGCGTGGTGACCGCGGGGATCTGCTGCGGGGTGTTCTCACGGTACTTGGCCACGTTGGTGTCGGCCAGCTCGAGCGCCCGCCGCCGGGCCTCCTCGTTGTCGCTTTCGATCAGCACCAGGGCCAACGAGTTGCTCACGTCGAAGTTGCCTGGCGACTGGAAGTGGGCCTCGTTGAGGAACTTCTCGGACGTGGCGTAGTCCCGACCGACGCGGGCCACGAGCCCCCGCACGAACTTGGCCTCGAGGTTCTTGGCGTCGAGCTTGAGCGCGGTGTCGGCCGCCGCCTTGGCCGCCTCGAGGTCGTTCTGTTGGAGATACCAGCGGGCCGCGAAGAGCTGCACGGCGGGATCGCTCGGGGCCGCCTTGATGGCGTCCTGGATCCACTTCTTCGCGGCGTCACGCTTCTTGGCCTCGTCGTTCCGCTGGGCCATCGCCAGTTCCGGGAGCGGAGAGTTCTTGTCGATCTTCTTGGCCTCCTTGAACTCGGCGAGCGCCTCCTGCTCCTTGCCGAGCTGGAAGAGCACGTTGCCCATCCGCAGCCGCGAACCGGCGTTGTCGGGATCGAGCTCGATCCACTTGGCAAGATGCTTCTGGGCGTTCTCCCACTGCCGGCGGCGCTCCGCGACGGCGGCGGTGCCGGCCTCGCAGCGGATGTCGAAGTCGCGGCGCCGCTTCGGGTTGTCGTTGTAGGCCGCGGTCAGGCCGGCTGCCTTCTCGAAGAGCACCGCCGAGTCGGTGATCCGCCCCTCGCCGAACGCGAGGTCGCCGAGCTTCAGGTACGACTCGGGATCGCCCTCATACTTCACGGCCGCGTTCTCCAGCTCCTCCCGCGCCTGCGGAAGCTGGTTCACCGCCATCCAGAGCGTGGCCATCATCACGCCCGGCGGCGGGAGCTTGGGGTTGTTGCTCTTGGCCCGCTCGAGGATCGCGCGGCAGCCGTCGATGTCGCGGTCGCGGAAGCGGGCGATCGCGTTGGTGATCTCCTTGTTCATGGCGTCGTCGGACACGGCGTTGCCGATCAGCGCCTGCGCGGTGACCTGGGCCTGCACCGCGCCACCACCGGTCAGCGCCGCGACCGCCGCCATCGCCACCAGCAGGCGACGGAACGTGAACCTGAAGCCGTACATGCTCGAAAACTCCTCGGAAGGATGAGGGCTCAAAAGCGGGTGGATCCACGGGAAAAAACCCGCCGCCCGCTCGGTCGGTTACTCTATCGGTCGGTTTCCCCGTTTTCCATGGGCCGGCCGAAACGCCCGGCGAGCGATGTTTCTGGGAGCGGTCTGCGAGCGGGAGGTGCTGGTGGCCCCGAGGGCCCGCGGCCTGTACGTGGCCCGGGCCGTCTATGCCGGCACGCTGCTGGGGATCATCGCCACCTGCTGGCTGCTCGTCTCGGGCACCCGGCCGATCACCACC
The DNA here is from genome assembly GCA_040397585.1 of Pirellulales bacterium. Classification (GTDB taxonomy): domain Bacteria; phylum Planctomycetota; class Planctomycetia; order Pirellulales; family UBA1268; genus QWPN01. Next base: position 40,491 of record JBBAVS010000013.1, on the reverse strand, counting down.
GTCGGCGACACGGCCCGGTTCGGAGGCACCCTGCTGCGGATTCTTGGCCCCTTGCAGCTCGCGTTGGCAATGATGTCGGCCGCCCTGACGAGCGTGGTGGCGGTGGGCGTCGAGAAGGACCGCAAGACGCTCGAACTGCTCCTCGTCAGCCGGCTCGACGACGCCCAACTCGTGCTCGGCAAGCTCGCCGGCAGCCTGCTCCGCACGGGCCTTCTGCTGGTGGCCGCGGTGCCGGTGTTCGCGCTCGCCGCCGCGTTCGGGGGCGCGACGCCCGCCCAGATGGCGCGGGCCTTCGTGGTGACCGCGGCGGCGGCCGCCGCCGCCGCCGCGATCGCCAATGCCATCGCCTTTTGGCGCGATACCACGTTCCAGTCGCTGGCGATCACACTGTTCGCCATCATCGCCTGGCTCGCCGTCGGCGAGGTCGCGGCCGCGGTGCGCGGAGCCGACGCGGCGGCCGCGATCTCGCCCGTGCGGGGCCTGTTCGCTGCCCTCACGCCCGCGGGCGGAGACGTGGTTGCGCCCTTCCTCGGCGTGTGCGGTGTGATCGCCGCGGTCGCCACGGGCTGGGCGATCGCGCGGGCGCGGGCCTGGAACACGCGGGTGCAGGTGCGGCCGCGGTTCGAGGACGAGGCGGGGGGCGCGGCGGCCGGCGTCCGCCGCGAACCGCGGACCGTGTGGACGAATCCGATCCTCTGGCGAGAACTGCGGACCCGGGCCCACGGCCGGGCCATGCTCGCGGTGCGGATCGCCTGGCTCGTGCTCTTCGCAGCGGCGGTCGCCGGCATCGTGGCCCAGGCCAGGGCGCCGCGGCCCGACCGGCTCGCGATCGCCGCCACGGTGGTGCCGATGGTGGTGGCGAGCCTGTTGGCGATCACCGCCCTGGCCGTCACCAGCGTGACCACGGAGCGCGACCGCGGCACGTTCGACCTGCTGCTCGTCAGCGACCTGGAGCCAAAGGAGTTCGTCTGGGGCAAGATCCTCGGCGTGCTCGGGGCGGCGGCCGACATGGTGCTGTTTCCGATCGGCCTCTGCCTGGGCCTGATCCCCCTGGGCATCGCCACGCCGGAGCATGGCAGCGAGCTGGCCATTGGCCTCGCGGTGCTCGCGTTCTTCGCCGCCGTCCTCGGCGTCTACGCCGGGCTGTCGCACGTGGCCTCGCGGCGGGCGATCGCCGTGGCCCTGGGGATCGTGGCCTTCCTGTTCGTGGGCGTGGCCACCGCGATGCGGATCATGGTCGCCTTCGGGGGCAGCTTCGAACTCCAGCTGGCGCCGTTTCTGGCCGCGATCGTGGGGGGCGCGGTTGGCCTCTATGCCGCGCTCTCCGCCCGCAACCCGTCGCCGGCGGTGGGCTGGACCTCGGCCCTCCTTCCGGCCCTCACCTTCGTGGCGATCACGAGCTTCCTGCAGGGCAGCAGCCTGCAGGTGCTGCTCGTCGTGCTCGCTGCCTACGGCTTCGCCACGCTCGCCCTGCTCGTCCCGTCGATCGCCGCCTTCGATCTGCTCACCGGACGCACCACCACCGGCGAATGACGCTCAGCGGCGTGTGGGCGCCGGCGGCTGCGCCGCGGTCGCCGCCACGCTCCCGCGCTCCAGGGCCGCCAGCCGTTCGGCCGCACCGCCCACCGCGCCGCCGCGGGCAACCGCGGTGCGGTAGCTGTCGATCGCGTCGGCTGGACGGCCGAGGGCCTCCTGGGCCAGCCCCTCGAGCACGAGCACGTTGGCGGGCGTCTGGCTCGGGCCGTAGGTCTCGCCGAGCACGGCCAGCGTGGCCAGCGCCCGCTGCGGCCGATCGAGCCGCCGGTAGGCCTCCGCGGTGTCGAGGAGCACGCGGCGGTCGGCGGGCTCGATGGCGAGGGCGCGGTGGAAGTCGGCGAGGGCGGGCTCGGCCTGGCCACGGGCGAGCGACACCTGGCCCCGCAGCCGCCAGGCATCCGCCGACCCCGGCGCCACGCGGACCGCCTCGCGGGCGAGCCGATCCGCATCGTCGAACAGGCCCATCTCCAGATACATCTCCCCGCCCTCCACGCAGAGCGCGGCATCTTCGGGCGACAGCCGCAGGGCCTCGTTGATCTGCGCGACCGCCTCCATCCGCTCGCCGCGCTTCCAGAGCACGTCGGCATAGTGACGGCGGGCGGCGATGTCGCCGGGGCAACTCTTCACCGCCCGCTCCAGCAGGCCCTCGGCACGCACGAGGTCGCTCCGGTCGGCCGCCGACAACCCCTCGTTGCAGAGCCGCCGCGCCTCCGCCACTTCGGGCGCGACCGGACCACGCCGCTGCACGAGCCTGCACCCTGTCCCCAACGTCGCCACGAGGATGGCGACGGCCAGACGAACGGCGACGGATCGTGGTGGCGACATCTCGGCGATCGAGCGGTGCAGACCGGGGGCGAAAGGTACCGGGCGCGGCCCGGCTTCGACAGGCGGGTTCGAGTCTGCCGAAAGCCCGCCGTTCACCGAGTTTGCCGCCGCGACGCGAACAGGGCTTGTGGCCCGCGCCGGCGCCGCCTACCACCCCGACCGACATGCCATTCTCTTCGCCGAGCCTCGTGCCCGCCGCCCTCGCCATGGCCCTCCTGGCCGCGGCCGCGGGCTGCACCGTGCGCGACGAGCAGGCGACCACCGGCCGGGATAGCCGCTGGTGGGCGGCGACGCCGTCGCGGCCGGCGGCGGGCCTGATCACCGCCGGCGCCGTCACCCCGCCGGCCGCCGCGGCCATCGACTCCATCGACGGCTACGAGGCCGGTGCCCGCCGCGCCGCGGAGTCGGGGCTGCCGATGCTGGTCGTGTTCCGTGCCGCCTGGTGCCGCTGGAGCGGCGAGTTCGTGCAGGCCGCGGTGGCCGACCCGCGGGTGGTGCGGCTCTCGCGCCGCTTCGTCTGCATGGCCGTCGATGCCGACCGACACGCCGACACCTGCCGGCAGTTCGGCGTGCAGGCCTTTCCCACGGTGATCATCCTCGACGCCGCGGGGGCGGAGCGGTTTCGCGCCACCGGATCGACCGCGGCGGCCCACATCGCCGCAGCCATGGACGAGGTGCTGACCGGCCAGCCGCGGGCCGGCCGGATCGCGAGCGGACCGAGCCGAACCGCCCGGTAGCCCGTTTCCGCTACGATTGCGGCGACCGGCTCCGGCAGGCCTTCCGGTCGCCCGCCCTCTCACCGCGAAACCGCTCCCGTGTCCACCACCGCCAGTCCAGTCGTCCCCGCCGCGAAGCGCGAGTTCCACGCCTATCCCTGGTGGAGTCCGAGGTTCTGGCACGGCATGCCTGCCGGCGTCTGGTTCGGCCTGCTCCGTGAACACGGCTATCGCGTGGACTTCATGAAGCTCGGTCTGGCGACCTCGGTGTCGCTGACGACCGGCTTCAACTCGCTGATGGGTCCGCTCTCCGACGCCCGCTTCCGCCGCCAGCTCCGCGACCGGCCTGCCACGCCCCCCCCACTGTTCATCATCGGCCACTGGCGAAGCGGCACGACCCTGCTGCACGAGCTGGCGATGCTCGACGACCACTTCTGCTGCCCCAACACCTTCGAGTGCTTCGCCCCCGGCCACTTCCTCCTCACCGAAGACGTGATGACGCGGGCCCTCCGCTGGATGATCCCGGCGAAGCGGCCGATGGACGACGTCGCCGCCGGCTGGGACCGCCCCCAGGAAGACGAGTTCGCACTCATGAACATGGGCGCGCCCTCCTGCTACCGGCGGATGGCGTTCCCGGTGAGCAGCCCGCCGCGGCCCGAGGCCCTCGACCTGACGACGCTGCCGCCCGCCGAGCTCGACCGCTGGCGACGGACCCTCCGCCGGTTTCTCGCCATGCTCGCGGTCCGCGATCCCCGGCGGCCGGTCCTCAAGAGCCCGCCGCACACGGCCCGCGTCGGCGTGCTCGCGGAAATGTTTCCGGAAGCGCGATTCCTCCACGTGGTCCGCGATCCGTTCGTGGTGATCCCCTCCACGCTCCGGCTCTGGAAGTCATTGCACGACGTGCAGGCCCTGCAGGTCGAGCGGGGCGAGCGGCTCGAGGAATACGTCTTCGCCGCCTTCGCGGAAATGCACGCGGCCTTCGACCGCGATCGGGCCGCGCTGGCCGCTGACAGGCTGCACGAGGTGCGCTACGAGGAGCTCGTCGCCGATCCGCTCGGCACGCTGGCGGTCTGCTACGAGCGGCTCGACCTCGGCGACTTCGCCCGCGTCCGCCCCGCCCTCGAACGGCAGACCGAATCGATGCGCCGCTACCGCACCAACACGTATCGCCACGACCCGCGGCTTGTCGCGGAGATCGCCTCCCGCTGCAAGCCCTTCCTCGACCGCTACGGCTACGCCACCCCGGCCGTCGGCTGACGCCGCCGCTGCTGCTGGAGCAGCCGCACCTTCGGATCGGCCTGGGCGGTCTTCGCCTCGTCCGCGAACTCCTCCGGCGTCATCCGGATCCGCTGCTCGAACCGCCGCCGGGCCGCCAGCCAGCGGACGATCGCGACAACCGCCCCGGCGACGAACAAGCCGGCCGCGGCCCGCCACGCCGCCGCGGCCACCCGCGGCTCGGCGCCGATCCCGACCTGGGTCGCCGGCCCCACGAGCGGCCCGACCGCCAGCCAGGCGGCGACCGCCATGACAGCCAGGCCGAGTCCGCCCCCGAGGGCGGCGGTCACCGTGTGCCAGGAGAAGATCCGCGCCAGGCCGGCGAACGGGTCGATGCGCCGCAGGCTCGGCGCGATCCGCGCGGGCTGCCAGGAGAAGCCGTCGAGCAGGAGCCGCACGGCCAGGCCGGCCGCGGCTGCGGCCACCACCACCGCCAGCGTGGGCAGCGCCACGGCGACGAGGCCGGGCCAGGGGTCGATCGGCCGGGGGTCACCCGCGGCGCGGATCGCGGTGCGGACGAGGCCGGTCGCGGCCGGGAGCGTCGTCGTGGCCCAGACCGGCAGCAGCAGCGTGGCCGTGCCGGCGGTCGCCACCCACGCCGGCAGCGCCGCGGTGGGCATCGCTCCCTGGCGGCGGGCAGCCTCGCGCCGCCGCGGTGTGGCGGGAATCACGCGATCGGAGTCATCGGCCATCGAAGGGGTCGCTATCGGTGAGGGGTGTCAGGGACGGATGTCGTGGAGGCACCGCTCGAGCGGCGGCTGCACGGCGGCGGCAAAGCCACCGATCCAGGAGTCGGTTCCACTGCACATGGCGGCCAGGAGCACGACCGCGGCCGCGGCCTGGAGCAGCCCCTGCCCGGGATCGAAGCCGACCGACCGCACCACGATCACGGCGACGAGGTGGCAGGCGAGCACCGCGGCCAGCGCCGGCAGCGCCAGCGACATCGCCAGCGCGAGGCCGATCGACGGCATCGTGGCGACGAGTTCCACGAGCCCGACACGGACCGCCGCGCCGCCGACCGCACCGACCGGGAGGCTGCGAACGCCATCCACGAGCCCGGCGACGAGGGCTTCGTGGCCGCCGGCCGCGATGAAGCCGGCGAGGCCGAGCCACCAGGCGAGCCGGCCGACGCCGGCCGATTCGGTGTCCGATCCGGCGCCGAAGTCGTCGGCCCAGGAGAGCCCCGTCACGCTGCCAACCAGCTGCCCCGCCCACGACGCCGACGCGAACACGGCGGCCACGGCCAGCCCGATGCCGAGGCCCGCGAGCGCCTCGCCGCAGACGAGCCCGAGGATCGACCCGCCGGAGAGAGGCGGCGTGGGTGCCGCCGCCAGAGCCGCGGGCACGGCGGCCACGGTCAGGACCGCGGCGACCGCCGCCTGCACCCGCGCCTCGGCCCCGCTGGCCAGCGGCAGACCGCCGGCCCAGACGACCGCGGCCATCCGCGCAAGCACGCCGACCGCCACGACCGCCTGGGTCGGGGTGCACGTGGCAAACCAGGCCAGAGGGTGCGGGTCCATCGGCATCGGTCGCTCCACTCGCCGGCGGATCTCAGGGGCCCGCAGCCGTCTCGCGAAACAACTCGGCCAGCCGCTCGACCATCCACGGCAACGACACGACGAGGGCTGCGGCCATCGCCAAGGCCTTCGGCACGAATCCCACGATCGGCTCATGGACGCCGCTCGCCGCCTGCACGAGCCCCGTCGCCACGCCGACCGCGAGCCCCGCCAGCAGCACCGGCAGGATCACGACGCAGCCGCCGATCAAGGCCTGCCTCACCAGTTCCACCAGCTGTGATTCGGTCAGCATGCGGCCGCCTTGGGCACACGAGGGCAGGTCACGACGGCAGCCCGCGGACGCTGTCGAGCAGCGTCCGGACGACGAGCGACCAGCCGTCCGCGGCGACGAACACCAGGAGCTTGAGCGGCAGCGACACCAGCGACGGCGGCAGCATCACGAGCCCCGTCGCGGTCACGAGCGTGGCCACCAGGATGTCGAGCACGAGGAACGGGAGCAGCATCCGGAAGCCGATCGTGAAGGCGGTCTCCAACTCGCTGACGAGAAACGCCGGGAGCAGCACCTCCACCGGCACGTCGTCGTAGGTCGCGGCCTGCCGCGGCCCCCCGGGATGACGCTCGAGGAACAGCAGCATCGTGTCGCGGTTGCCGGCCTGCTCGATCTGGCCCGCCATCCAGCGGCGGAGCGGCAGCGAGCCCTTGGTGAACGCGTCGCCTGCGGTGAGTTCGCCCCGCTGGTAAGGCTCGACACCGTCGTGCCAGGCCTGCGTCCAGACTGGCCACATCACCATCGCCGAGAGGAAGATCGCCAGCGAGGCGACGATCTGATTCGAGGGAATCTGCGCCGCGCCGAGCCCCTGCCGCACCAGCGCCAGCACCACCGACATCCGTACGAAGCAGGTGGTCATGAGCAGCACCGCGGGCGCGAGACTGACGACGCCGAACATCATCAGCGACGGGAGCAGCGACTCCAGCGGCCGATCGCCGAGCCGCGCGAGCCAGCCGCCGAGCGGCGCGGCCGGGACCGCGGTGGCTGGTGCGGCGCCGGCTGGCGCTGCGGCCGCCGGCGGCTGGTCCAGCGACTGCAGCGGCCCGGCCAGATCGTCCCCCGGGCAGGCGCGGCCCGCCACGAGGATGGCGGCCATCGCGCAACCCACGAAGGCACGGCGGATGGTGGCGAGCGGCCTCACGTGCGTGGCTCCCGCCGCCGCGGTCGCCGCTCACCGCTGCGAGCCACGCCCATGCCCCGGCAGGCCATGACGATCGCGTCGGTGGCCTGCGGGTCGGCGAGCTCCGCGAGGGTCTGGCAGCCGGCGGCCGAGACGCCCACGAGCAGCGTCCGCGGACCGAACCGCACGATCCGCACCGACTGCTGGCCCCCGAGCGAGGCCTCGCCGAGCACCTCGAAGACGTCGGGAGGCAGGGCGACGACGCGCCGCGATGTGAACGCCCGGTAGCCCGCCAACGCCGCGAAGGCACCGCCGAGCGCGGCGAGGATCCGCCAGTCGGGCAGTGGCCGGGCCGCCACCGGACGCGGACCGGTGGTGGGAGACGGCGTGAGCGGCACGGCCGCCGAGGCCGACGGCACAGCCGTCGTGAGCGTGGCCGGCTCGACGCCGCGATCGACGATGAAGGCCTCGGGTGACGGCGCCACCGGTGGCTCGGCGGCGGCAACGACCGCGGCCGACAGGGCGACGGTCACAAGGACAGGCACGGCATGGGGGTGAAGTCGTCGCATGGTCGGCTCCGGCTCACGCAGCCATCCGCCGCGGCGGTGCGGCAGGAGTGGTCTCGGTGTCGGCGTCGGGCTCCTCGACGGCGGTCCAGTCGATCCGCGACCGCGGGGACCGGCGGCCCGCATCGGCCGGGCGCCGCCGGGGCGCGGGCTCCTCCGCCCGCGAGCCGCGAAACAGGATGTAGGCGAGGATCGCCGAGCACTTCGCCGTCAACGCGATCCAGACCTCGCGGGGCACGTCGCCGAGTCGTCCTTCGGAGACGGCCGTGATGGTCACGTCGATGTACGCGCCGACGGTGCGGGGCTTCGCCGGGGCGCTGCCGGGCGACGCCGGACTCGCAGCCGCGGCCGCCGGGGCGGCCGCCGAGGCCGGGGCATTCGGGCGGGGGGGCGGCTCGGGCCGCGACGACACGACGGGAAACCTCGTGATCGCCACGCGGCGGGCTTCGGGCCGCGAGATCGGCGGGAGCAGTTCGAGCACGTGCCCGCGAATCCGCTCCTCTTCACGGCGATCGACCTCGGCCGGGGCGGCCTGCGGATCCCGCTGCCGCGCGGCCCGGACGGCCGCGTCGAACCAGGTCTCGGGCACCGCGACCGACACGACGATCGACTCGATGCCGCCGTCGCGCGGCGACGTGGGGACCGGGGCGGGGGGCGCCGACTCGACGGCGACGGCCACCTCGGCGGGCGCGTTGGCGTCGGCCACCCGCTGCTGCCGAGGCGGCAGCTGCGGCTCCGCCGCCGGCGGGGCGGCGGCGGCAGCGGCGAAGCTGACGGTCACGTCGACCACGGCCCCCTTCACGAAGGCCAGCCCCTGGCGGACCTTGGCCACGAGGTGCCGTTCGTGTGCGATCTGACGGGCCAGGGCGGGATCGGCGGTGGAGGGAGGCTCCACGGGCTCGACCGGCTGGAGCGGGCCGGCATGCACCCGGCCGCTGCGGAGGTCGGTGACGGCCACCCGTTCCGGCTCGAGCCCCGCGATCGACGCCGCCACCAGCACGCGGATCGCCTGCACGCGGGGCGGCTCGAGCTCGACGTCGGGCTGCGTCCGCACGTTGACGCTCGCGGTCCGCGTGGGCCCGCCGCCGAGCGTGCCGTCGAAGGCCGCGCGGTCATCAACGTCGTAGAGCACGGCCGCCCGCTCGATGCCCGGCATCGAGCAGATCACGTGGGCGAGCTCCTCCTGCACCGCCACGCGGAGCAGTTCCTCCTGCGCCGCCCTGCTCTGCCACGGGCTGTTGCTCTCCAGGGCCCGGCGGAGGCTGCTGCCGAACTCGCGGGGCAGCGCCTCGGCGTCGACGAGGGCCCGCATGTAGGCGCTCTGCCGCGGCCGCGGCACCCAGACGCGGCCATCTTCGGTGCGATGGCCGGTGAGCTGGGCGCGGTCGAAGGCCGCCTCCACGATCGCCAGTTCTGACGACGGCAGCACGGTCCCGGGAAGCAGCTCCACCTCCTCGCTGGTGGGCCGGTCGCGGAGCACCCAGGCGGCCCAGCCGATCGAGGCGGCGACGAGGCCCAGCGCGATGACCTGCGCGGGCGTCACCCGGGAGGAGCGGCGTGGTTCGGTGGATGCATCCATGGCGTCGTGGGCTCTGGTCGTCGTGAAGGAAGCGAAGTCAGGCGGCCTGCCGACGGACGCTGCGCCGCGGAAACCGAATGGTGACCGCCGTGCCGCCGGCGGCGCAGGGCGACATCCGCAGCTCCGCGCCGCATCGGGCGGCGACGTCGCGGACGTGGGCCGGCAGACGGGCCGCGAACGGCTCATCGGGGCCGGAATCGGCGATCTCCACCTCGAGGCCGTCGGCGGTGGCCACCACGACCACGTCCACCTCGTGAAGGCACGGGCCGTCGGTCTCGCGGGCCGGGCGGGCGGCGCTGGCGAAGGCCGCGGCGACCAGCGGCTCGAGGAGCTCGCGAACCGCCACCGGGTCGGCGTCGAACTCGTGCCCCTCGCCGGCGTCGAGCGATACGTGCACGCCGACGTGCGCGGCGGCATGGCGGCGGACGAGTGGATCGACGACCGCCCGAACCGAGGCCGCACGAGATGCGGCCAGGGGCAGGATCCGGGGTTCCGGATCGATCGGGGAGCGCTGGGGCTCGCGGCCCGCGGGGGATGTCATGGGAATCCTTTCCCGGTGACGAGGTGACGAACGGACGGGCGTGATGCTCGAGGGTGAACGCGATCGGCGACGGACGCGACTAGCCGGCTACGGCCGCCCGCGCCCCGGCTGCCGAACCGCAGATCTCGTCCATGAGCCAGCGGTTGACATCGGCAAGCGCGGCCGCGGAGAGGTCGCGGCGCTGCGGATAGATCCGCATCGCGAGCGTCGCCCCGGCGGCGTGAAAGAGTCGCAGCATGCGGTCGGTGCGGGCCGCATCGCCGGCCGCATCGGCCGCCGTGCAGCAGTAGAGCATCGGGAGCCGCCGCACGATGCCGATCCGGGCGAACAGCGACTCGTCGAGCGGGAAGGCTCCACCGAGCGACACCACCCCCGCGAACGACTCCGGGTGCCGGCAGGCGATCCGAAAGGCCTGCGTGCCGGCGGTGCCCTGGCCGATCAGCCAGATCCGCCGCGGATGGATGCTCAGCCGCTCGGTCACGCGATCGACCGCCTGCCAGACGGCGGTCGCGCCTCCGGTCGCGGAGACGGCGACGAAGTTCCTGAGGCTCACCCGGGTCATGCAGCGGCCGAGATCGACCGGCGAACCGAGCGGATCGCTCAGCCAGACCAGCAGGGGATAGTCGTATCCCGACTCGTAGCCTTGAGGGATGAACACGGGGAGGCCGCCGGTCCAGTCGGCGACCGGCTGCCTGCGGGCCTCCGCGGCGGCACCGAGACGGCGGCCGCGATCGGTGCTCTTCGACTGCCGGCTGCTCATGATCGACCTTTGCTGGGGTGGAGGCGGCGGCGGCCGCGGCGATCCCGCCGTGGACGGGACGGCGGGTTCTATCCCAGGCTTTCCCCCGGGGGCAACGCCAGCGCGGCCGCCGGAGACGCGGCGGCCGTCGCGGGCGATAAGCGGGGCAAGCAGGGCAGCCGGGGGCGGCTCAGGTGGTGCCCGTGAGACGGTTCATCGTCGCCACGAGGTCCTTGACAGCCGCGATGCTCTTGTCGAGAGCGGCCCGCTCGTCGGGCAGCAGCTTCAGCTCCACGATCTTCTCGACACCCCCGCTGCCGATCACGACCGGCACGCCGACGAAGTAGCCGCCGACGCCGTATTCCTTGTCGCAGTAGGCGGCACACGGCACGAGCCGCTTCTTGTCCTTCACCACCGCCTCGACCATCTGCGCCGTGGCGGCGGCCGGGGCGTAGTAGGCGCTGCCGGTCTTGAGGAGCGCCACGATCTCCGCGCCGCCGTTGCGGGCACGATCGACGATCTTGTCCAGCCGATCCGCCGATACAAGCTGCGTGACCGGGATGCCGCCGACGCTGGTGCAGCTCGGGATCGGAACCATCGTGTCGCCGTGGCCGCCGAGCAGCATGGCGGAGATGTCCTCCACGCTCACGCCGAGCTCCAGCGCCAGGAAGGCGCGGTAGCGGGCCGTGTCGAGGATGCCAGCCTGACCGATCACGCGGTTCGCGGGGAAGCCGGTCACCTGGAAGGTCCGCTGCACCATGGCGTCGAGCGGATTGGAGACCACGATCACGACCGCCTGCGGGCTCGTCTCGCGGATCTTCGCCGCCACGTCGCCCACGATCTTGGCGTTCGTCGAGAGCAGGTCGTCACGGCTCATGCCCGGCTTGCGGGCGATGCCGGCCGTGACCACGACCACGTCGCTGCCGGCGGTGTCGGCCCAGTCGGTGGTGCCGGTCACCCGGGCGTCGAACCCCATGATCGGAGAGGCCTGGAAGAGGTCGAGCGCCTTGCCCGCCGGCATGCCCTCGGTGGCGGGGATGTCGAGGAGGACGATGTCGCCGAGTTCGGCGGCCGCACACCAGTGGGCCGTGGTGGCGCCGACGTTGCCGGCTCCAATGATCGCAATCTTCGCGCGTCGCATGGCGGGGGTTCCGGAGGGACGGGTGGGGGTGAAGACGGGGTGGCGGGCGGGACCGCCGGGTCGTTATCTGACGCCAGACAGGCAGCGGCGCGAAGGGGGGGCCGCGATCACTCGCCCGGGAGTTGGATGCGGTCGGGAAGGGCGTCCTGCCGGCGGCGGGCGGCGAGCCGGGAATCGCGGCGCCGCGACCAGAGGCCGGCCGCCGCCGCCACTGCGAGCAGGCCGAGGAGCACCGCGAACACGGCGAACAGGACGTCGGAGACGCCGGCCGGCGACGGGGGCCGGCGCCACTCCACCGTGGGCGCGATCACCAGGGCCGTCGAGATCCGCTCCCCCGCGATCACACGGTCGCCCTGTGACGACGAGACGAGCGCGTTCTTGAGCGGGTAGCTGTAGCGCTTGAAGCCGAAGCCGGGCACCCGCACCCGCTCGCTCATCGACTCGCCCCGCGGCATGCCGGCCGGAAGCTTCGCCACGCAGCACACGATCGGGTAGCGATCCTGGATGCGGTCGTTGACCTTGATGGTGGGCGTGTCGGCGAACACCTCGAGTTCCCAGTAGTGGTCGGCGCCCACGGCGGCCTGCCGGGCCGGATCATCGATCGCGATCCGCGTGGCCCGCCGGGCCACGCCCTCGATCATGACGGGCTCGCCGCGGTGCCGGGCAAACCACTTCCGCGCCGGATCGATGATCGCGAGCACGTCGGTCGTCCCGACGGCCGCGGTCGCGACGGCAGCGGGATCCGAGCGGGCGGCGGCCGTCATCACCGCCCAGAAGGCGGCCGTGTCGCCCGGCTCGAGCCTGCGATCGTCCACGATCGTGTCGAACAGGCCGTAGTCCACGCCCAGCGTGCCGAGCATCGTGGCCGGTCTCCAGGCGACGGACGTGGCCGCCAGCAGCAGGTCGCGCGGGGCCGGGGGCCAGGCCGTCCCGCCGCCGGAGGCCGCCGGCTCGGGCCCCGCCCCCGTCGTGAGCGGCAGGCCGATCACCTCGGCAGGCTCGTCGATCGCCGTCGCCCGCGGCCAGGCCGCGGGCGCCCGGGGCACGGCCACGTCCACGACGGCGGCCCGTTCGTCCTCCACCCGCACGACGTCGTACCGCGGCCAGCCGGCGAGCTGGGCGATCTCGGCCGGCAGATCGTGCGCGGCCACGAACCTGGCCCGGCCGCGGACGATCACGAGCCGGTCGGTGATGGCCTGGGCCTCGCCCCGCGCCGCGACGGGCGTGGCGGAGTCGCGCCAGCGGGCAGCCAGCGGCTCGGGCGCCGGCAGCCGCATCAGCACGCGGACGAGCAACTGCTCCTTGTCGGCGGTCCACGGCCCGGCGGCGGAGAGCCCCGCTCGATCGACGGCGGCGATCTCCTTCATGGCGAGGAAGTCGGCGAGGGTCGCGAGGGAATCGCCATCGGCCGCCAGCGCGGCGGACGCGAGGACGGCACCGGCGACGACCAGCCGCCAGGACCGGATGCACGGCACAGCCCAGCGGCGAACGCGGCGACTCATCACGGGCGACCTCCAGTGGCCCCGCCGCGGCCCGCCTGATCGGCGGCCAGGCGGCGGAGGGACTCCTCGATCGACACCGGCTCGACCTCGGCGAGGGCGGCATCGAGACCGGCGACCGACGCCGGCCGCTCCGCGGCCCCCCGGCGCCGGCTCACCAGGCCGCCGAGCCACGTCGCGGCGATCAGGGCCGCCACGGTGCCGGTCACGACGAGCGTCACGCCGCCGGGCCCCGCAAGCCCGCTCCGCGGCACCGCGACAACCGGCTGCCAGGCGGGCTCCGCGGTCATGATCACGGGCGCCACACGGATCGCGTCGGCGGCGTTGTAGGCGAAGTTCTTGAAGAAGTAGCCGGTCACCTCGACGGGCTCGCCGATCGCCAGGCCGGTCGGCATCCCGTCCGGCAGCGTCAGGCACTGGATCACCACCGGCGACGCGGGGCCGCCCGCCGGTTCCATCCAGCACTGCCAGTAGCGGTCTACGCCGTAGTCGTTCGCCGGCGCGGGCAGTCGCTCGGCCCGCCGCAGGGTGCCCTTCATCCGCACGAGCCGGCCGCGAAACGACCGCGGCTGCCCGAAGAGTTCCCGAAACGAGACCTCGCGAGGCCGGGCCCGGCCGGCGCTGCCGCGGTCCCCTTCCTGCAGCGTCTGCCAGACCTGAAACCAGGCGTCGTTGTCGGCATCGCGAAACGTGGTCGCGTCGCGGACGCGGGCGAGCGCCGTCCGCGAGGCGGCCAGGTCGTCGGCCGGACCCGCGTCGGCCGGCTCGGGGTCGCGCTCGATCAGCACCTCGTTGCCCCGCGGTGCCGGGCCGGCCACGGCCTCGAGGCGGGTGTCGACCTGCCCCTGCACTCCGGCGCCGCGCCGGGGAAACCACGTCTGCTCCACCCAGCCGAGCAGCGCCACCGCCACGAGGCCCGCCGGCATCACGGTCCAGAACAGCCGCCGCCGTTCGCCGGGCGCGAGGAAGTTCCGCGGCCCCGTGCGACCACCAGCCGAACCCCGACCCCGCCGCGTGTCGATGTCGTCGCGGCGACGGTCCGGAGCGTTCACGGCACCGTCCGCTCCTGCGGCTCGCCGACGGCGGCGGCTGCCTTCTGCCGCCGCATCTCCCGCCAGACGTAGGCGCCGAACGAGCCGGCGAGCGTGAAGGGCATCGCCAGCATGAGGAGGATGCTGTAGAAGTAGCCCCGCGCGACGTTCAGCCCGTCGGGGTCGGAGGTGTCGACCGCATCCTTGCAGTTCGGGCAGCCGAAGGCCTCGGCCCCGGCAGCGAGCGCCACGATCACCAGCAGGGGCATGCAGCGACGCAGGGCGGCAGTCAGGAATCGCATGATCGGCACCTCGCTCTCATTCTAGGCCCCACTCAGGAACCGGGAAACCAGTGGTAGAGCATGAGGTAGATCACCACGCCGGTCACCGACACGTAGAGCCAGATCGGCAGCGTGACCCGCCCCAGGCTGCGGTGGGCGGCCCAGCGGCCCTTCCAGGCCAGGAAGAACATCCGCAGGGCGAGCACCGGCACGGCCACGGCGAGCAGGATGTGCGAGATCAGGATCGCGAAGTAAATCGGCCGGACGACCCCCTGCCCGCGAAAGGGCACATGCCCGACGGCGTAGTGATAGGTCAGGTAGCAGACCAGAAACACGGCCGAGGTGACGAAGGCCGCCGCCATGGCCGCCCGATGACCGCGGACGTTGCCTCGCTTGATGAACCGCCAGCCCGCCACCAGCAACACCGTGGCCACGGTGTTGAGCAGGGCGTTGACCGTGGCGAGCGGATGCACGCCGGCGATCGCGGTTGCGGCGGCGACGAGCGGGGTCATGGCACGATTCCCGACTCGGCCGCGGCCCGCCGCTCCGCGAGCACCTCGCGAATCAGCTTCGTGAGCAGTTCGACGCGATCGGGCTGCAGCAGGTGGTAGCCGCCCCGCAGCCGCCCCTCACGATCGAAGACCACGCCCCGCTCCGAATGCACCCCGAGTTCCACCGGCAGGCGGAACGTCTTCTGCCCCACCTGTTCGATGAGCTTGAGGTCGCCCGTGAGAAACTTCCAGCGCCGCGGATCGGCCTCGAACCGCTCGGCATACTTCGCCAGGGCCTCGGGCGTGTCGTTGGCGGGATCGCATGTCAGGCTCACGACCATGAAGTCGGGGTCGTCGATCTCCCGGAGAATGTCGGCGATCACCTGGTTCTCGCGGAAGCACGGTCCCGGACAGTTGGCGAAGAAGATCGCCCCCATCCAGACGCGGCCCTCGAGCGCCTGCGACGAGAACTCGGCGCCCGTCTGATCGCGGAGCGTGAAGGGCACGTCGGCCAGGTTGGGCAGCGTTGCGGCGGCGGCGTCATCGACCTCGACCTTGCCCGCCACGGGTGCCGGCCGTGACGACGAGGCGGCCGGCGCGAGGGGGGCCTTCGAGCAGCCGGCCCCGACCACCAGCAGGAAGCCGAGCACCGCAGTCCATGTCGCCTGGTGGTCGCTCATGAGGATGACGCTGGTCTCTCCCGGGCGGAATCGAAACGCCCGCCGTGGTTCAGTGCGCCTGGACAGCGAACGGGCCCTCGGTCGCGGCCTTCTCGAGGATCTCGAGGTCCGACCCGCGGGCCATGTGGAGCGCCCGCTCCTGCGACACCATGCGGTTCCGCATGCCCACGTCGGGAATCAGCATGATCCCCAGGAACAGTGCCATCATCGCGGCCGGAATGGTGAGCACGTACTTCCAGTTCGCCTCCCACCAGACGTGCATGAAGAACAGGATCACGAGCATCGCCTTCGTGCACGACACGGCCATCATGAACGTCCAGCCCACCTGCGGCTGATCCCGCCACGGCCAGGCGGGCGAGTAGGTCAAGAACGACATCGTGGTCAGCCCGCAGAGGGCGAGGAACACGAGCAGATACTTTCCCAGGCCGCCGTGCGCGTGCTGGTCGCCATGCCCCGCCTCGAGCGAGTGCTGGAGCGTCTCGTCGGCCGATTCGCCGGCGCGGGTGACGGGGCCGTGGGAGGGAGTGCCGTGGTCGGACATGGTTGGGCCTTCAGAACAGGTACATGAGCGGGAACAGGAAGATCCACACGAGATCGACGAAGTGCCAGTAGAGGCCGATGTTCTCGATCGCCCCGACCCGCTTCGCATTGAGCGTCCAGGTGAGCATGATCGCGAACACGAGCAGCCCGACGGCCACGTGGATCGCGTGGAAGCCGGTGAGCAGGAAGTAGGTGCTGGCCCACATGTTCCCGCCGGGGATCACGGTCGGCAGGCGGAGCCAGGGGAAGGCGTCGTTGAGGCCGTGGGCGCCGTGATCACCCCCGTGCGCCGCCCCTTCGGCCGGCAGCGGCATCACCTGGTCGGCGACCACGGCCATGTCAAAGGCCTGCTGGTCGGGGCTCGCCACCATTTTCTGCACCTGCTGCAGGCGGCCGCGGGCCGTCTGCTGCTCGGCCGAGAGCTTGTCGGCCGCGACGGCGTCGAGCCGCTGCAACACGTCGACCGTGTCGCCCGCCTTGGCCTCGGCGTCGGCCGGCTCACGGAGCACGGCGGGCACCAGGCCCACCGGCGTCTTTCGCAGCTCGTCGAGCCGGGCCCGGACGGCCGAGCCGTAGTAGAGGTCGGGCCGCTCGTAGATCCGGCTGTGGGGCATCGCCGGGTAGATGCCGTGCGAGAACTTCGCGGAGTATTCGTAGCCCTTCACGCCGAGGAACAGCGTGCCGAGGAGGAGCGTGAGCAGCATCCAGATCTTGGCCAGGCTCGCCTTGTTGGCCCGGGCCGCCTCCAGCGCCAGCACGATCGTCACGCTCGAGCAGATCAGCACGAACGTGTTGAAGGCCCCGATCGGCTCCGAGAGATGCACGTGATGCGGCTTCGGCCAGATCGGGGCCCCGAAGCGGAGCACCACGTAGCTGCCGAGCAGGGCCGCGAAGAACATGATCTCGGTCGAGAGGAAAAGCCACATGATCAGCTTGCCGCGGGAGAGCGGCAGGCCGGGCTGGTACTGGAGCGTGACGTGGCCGTGGTGGCCGTCGTCGCCGGCATGACCGGCATGACCGGCATGACCGGCATGACCAGCATGGCCGTGATCGTGACCGTGGGAGATCGAGGCGGCGTGGGCGTGCAT
Organism: Pirellulales bacterium; assembly: GCA_040397585.1. Classification (GTDB taxonomy): domain Bacteria; phylum Planctomycetota; class Planctomycetia; order Pirellulales; family UBA1268; genus QWPN01. The sequence continues at coordinate 23,277 of JBBAVS010000013.1, read as the reverse complement.
GAGTGTTCCGGACGTTTCAGGGTCAGACGGGGCGACCGAACACGACCGCTGCGGTGAGCAGGCCGAGCAGGGAGCCGAGGGACGTGAACAGGAGGATGCGGGCGGAGGCATCGTCGCGGCGGACGGCGAACCGGATCGCCGCGGCGACGTACACGATCGAGGCGACCGCCGCCGCAAGAAACAGCCGGATGCTGCCGGACGGCACTGCGAGCACGAGGCTCGCCGGCACCATCGCCAGCGCGGCGGCGAGCGACTGCCCCGCGGCGCGGAGGCCCGACGGATCAACCACGGTCAGCATCTTCAGGCCCGCCGCCTCGTACTGCCGGCGATAGAGCCAGGCGATCGCCATGAAGTGCGGGAACTGCCAGAGATAGAGCACGGTCGCCAGGGCTGCGGCGGCCAGGCCGCCACGGGCATCGCCGGCGGCGAGCCGCTCCGGTCCCCCGGCGGCGAGCCAGCCGATCGCGACGGGCAGCGCGCCCGCGACGGCGCCCACGGCGGTGTTGAGCGGCGTGGTCCTCTTGAGCGGCGTGTAGCAGAGCACGTAGAGGAGCCACGTCGCCACGGCGGCGGCGGTCGGCTGCCAGCCAGATGATCCCCAGATGGCCGCCGCGCCCGCGGCGAGCGTCGCGGCCGTGAGCAGCCAGGCGTCGCGGACGGACAGCCGTCCGGCCGCGACCGGGCGGTCGGCCGTGCGGTCCATCAGGCGATCCGAGTCGCGTTCGAGAATCTGGTTGGCGATGCTGGAACTCGCGGCCACCAGCGCCGTGCCCGCGAGCAACACGGCCACGGCGGCGAGGCTCTCGGGCCGGCCTCCGGTGAGCCACAGCGCCGTGACCACGGTCGCGAGCACCATCACGGCGATCCGCGGCCGGGTGAGCCGCGACGCCTCCCCGGCCCACGAAGCCGCGTGCGGCACCGGCCGTGCGGCATCCGTCAGCCCGCCGGCAAACGACGGCGCGACGGCCGCGGCATCGGCGAGGACAGGAGGCGTCATGCGAAGGCCCTCTCGGACCCGACGGCGTCGCGAACACCTCGCATGCCGATGGCCCGGCCGATCGCTCCCGACTCGATCGCGAGCACGACCGAAGCGCCGAGGATCAGCATCCCGAGCACGACGTGCCCGGTGACGACCGCGGCACCGCCGACGCTGCGGGCCCGCAGCGGCTCGGCCGACTGCCATGCCTCCGGGATCAGGCCCGACGGCACGCCCCAGTTCACCACCCAGGCGCCACCGCCGAGCAGCAGCTGCACGGCGACGAGTGCCACGATGCCCCGCGCCCAGCGCCGGGCCGCGACCGACCCGTCCTCGGCGACGACGAAGGCGGCCACGACCGACAACACGGTCACGGCGACGGCGCCGAGAATGTGCAGGCCGACGAGCGTGCGGAAGGTCGCGGGCTCCACGGCTGCGTCGAGATGCCGCAGCTGTGCTCCGGCGACGAGTTGGAGATAGGCGGCAACGAGCAAGGCCACCGGCAGGCGAGCCACGCCGGCCCGCCCCACCGCCGCCGAACGCCGGGAGAGCGTGGCGATGGCCACCGCCACGGCGAAGAACAGCGGGCCGGTGCAGGCATGCACCTTGGCGACCGTCTTGTCGTCGAGCAGCACGCGAGCCCCACCCAGGGCCCCCTGCAGCACGACCAGGGCCACGGCGGCGACGGCGAGCCAGCGGACGGCCGGCCGCGTTCCCGACCGCCAGGCCACGCCGGCCAGGCCGAGCGTGATCAGCCCGGTGAGAGCCCCAAGCAGCCGGTGCCCATGTTCCAGGAACAGGTCCCAGGGGCCGTGCAGCCACTCCGCCAACGGAAAGAGCAACATGTTGTGGCCATAGGTGCCAGGCCAGTCAGGCACCGCCATCGCCGCTTCGTAGGTGGTCACGAGCGCCCCGAACGAAAGCAAGACCGCCGTCACACCCACCAGCAGGCAGGCGACGAGATGCGTCCAGTTGAAGGCGGAGATTCTCATGATGGACCCAAAAAGCCGAACGACCCGAAGGCAGGCGAAGGGACTGGCGGAGACTCGACGAGCATCGGAGATTTCGCTCCCCGAAGCCAAGCCCCTGAAACCGGGACAGCGCGAAACCTCCCCGCGAGGCGAGTTCCGCCATCCCGAAGCCGGTCTTGGCCTGTCGGCTCGGACGTTTGGGGTGCCTCCTCAGTGTGCGGCCGCGGCAGCAGCGGCCGCAGCGGCGTTCGGCGGATCGGTCTGCATCAGGTGATCCTTCTCGACGCCCGGCACCGAGTACTCGTAGGGACCGCGGTGCACGATCGGCTGGTAGTCGAAGTTGCCGTGGCCCGGAGGGCTCGGTGCGGTCCACTCCAGCGTGTTGGCGTTCCAGGGGTTCCGGCCGGCGACCGGGCCCCAGAACATGCTGTAGATGAAGTTGGCCGCGAAGATCACCTGCGTGGCCACCATGCCGATGGCGCAGTAGGTCATGAACGCGTTCAGGGGCTGGAGGTGGTGGAAGGTCTCGTAGTGGTAGGCGTCGGCCAGGCGGCGCGGGAAGCCGACTGCCCCGAGGATGTGCATCGTGAAGAACGTGCCGTTCAGGAAGATGAACGTGAGGAAGAAGTGCACCTTCCCCCAGAACTCGTTCATGGTCCGGCCGAACATCTTGGGGAACCAGAAGTAGATCGCCGCCCAGACACCCATCGCGGTGCCGGCGAAGAGCACGTAGTGGAAGTGCGCCACGATGAAGTAGGTGTCGTGGATGAAGATGTCGACCGGCGTGGCGGCCATGAAGATGCCCGACAACCCGCCGATGATGAACATCGACACGAACGACAGGGCGAAGAGCATCGACGTCGTGAACTGGATCTTGCCGCCCCAGAGCGTGCCCAGCCAGTTGAACGTCTTCACGGCGCTCGGCAGGGCGATCATCATGGTGGACACCATGAACGTGATGCCCAGGGCCGGGTTCATGCCCGACATGAACATGTGATGCCCCCAGACGATGAACCCGAGGCCGGCGATGCCGGCAATCGAGTAGACCATCGGGCGATACCCGAAGAGCGGCTTGCGGGCGAACACCGTGAGAATGTCGCTCACCATGCCCATCGCCGGCAGGATCATGATGTAGACCGCCGGATGGCTGTAGAACCAGAAGAGGTGCTGCCAGAGGAGGGGCTGGCCGCCGCCGGCCCCGGCGATCGCGTTGTTGACGACGTTGCCCTCGGGCGAGAAGAAGCCGGTCCCGAGCATCCGGTCGGAGAGCTGCATGAAGCCCGCGGCGGTGAGCACCGGGAGGGCGAAGGCCTGGAGGACGGCGGTGATGAACATCGCCCAGATGGTCATCGGGAGGCGGAACATGGTCATGCCAGGGGCCCGCATCAGGATGATCGTGGTCATGTAGTTCACACTGCCGAGCATGCTCGACACGCCTACGAACGTCAGGCCCAGCAGCCAGAGCGTCTGGCCCATGCCACTGGCAGGCGACGAGGCCGGGTTGGTCGAGAGCGGGGGGTAGCTCGTCCAGCCGCCCGAGGCCGCACCGCCTTCCACGAAGAAACTGGCGCCGAAGCAGAAGAAAGCCGGCCACATGAACCAGTACGACAGCATGTTCAGGGTGGGGAAGGCCATGTCATCGGCGCCGATCATCAACGGAATCAGGAAGTTGCCGAACGCGCCCGCGAGGATCGGGATGATCACCAGGAAGATCATCACCGAGGCATGCATCGTGAAGAGCATGGTGTAGAACTCGGGGCTCATCTGCCCGCCCTCTTGGGCGAAGAGCTTGCCGATCACCGGCACGTCGGACCACGGCCACGCCACCTGCCAGCGAACGGCCAGGGCGAGCAGGCCGCCGATCAGAAACCAGAGCAGCGTCGAAAACAGGAACTGCAGGCCGATGACCTTGTGGTCCTTCGAGAACACGTAGGTCGAGAGGAAGTGAGACAGGCCTCCCTGCGGCGCGTGCGCCGGCGCGTGGCCGACGGCATGCCCGTGATCCACGCTGGTCGTGGCGGCGGTGGTGACGGGGGGCGGGGTCATCGGTGGTCCTCCGGAATCGAAACGAAGTCGAACCTGTGATCGGTCACTCGGCGGCGGCCACGTCGGCAGCCTCGGGCGGGGGCTGCGTCGCCCCCTGCTCGGCATACTTTCGCTCGAGCCACGCGTCGAACTCGGCCCGCGTCTCGAACGTCACGCGGCCCTTCATCTTGTAGTGGCCCCAGCCGCAGAGTTCGGCGCAGACGATGTCGAACTCACCGGCCTCACGGGCCTTGAACCAGACCGGGATCTTCATGCCGGGCACCGCATCCTGCTTGATGCGGACGTTCGGCAGGAAGAACGAGTGCAGCACGTCCATGCTCTTGAGCTGGACCAGCACGTCTTCGTCGATGGGCAGGTGCAGGTCGTTCACCAGGAACAGGTCGTCGGCCGTGCCGAGCGTGCCGTCACGACCCGGATACCGCAGTCGCCACTCGAACTGCCGAGCCACGACCTCGACCGTGGGCGACATGGCGGGCCGCCGCATCTTCACGTCGGCCCAGGCGTTCATCTGGTAGATCGCCAGGAAGAGGAGTGTGGCGGCGGGGATGATCGTCCAGACGACTTCGAGCGTGTGGCTGCCCTGGATGTACGTTGCCACCCCCTGCTGGTTGGCCTCGTCGTACTTCCACATGAACCAGAACAGCAGCACCTCCGTGACCACGAACACCACGCCGGTGAGGGCGAGGATGAAATAGAAGAGCGAGTCGATGCTCGCCCCGTGCTCCGAGACGTCCTTCGGCAGCCAGTGGTCGTAGGCCGGGGCGACGGCGAACGTGGCCACGCCCAGCACCGGGATGGCGAGGAACAGCAGGGACCAGAAGATGCCGGCGAGTCGCTTGCCCACGTCGATGAACTCCCTCGTCGAACGCCTGTCGGCGTCGCGTCAGAACCGATCCTTCGCCACCATCGGCCGATCAGCCCCGAGTTCGCCGTCAAACTCGTAGGGCAACGACCGGATGTAGTTGACGATATGCCAGATTTCCCCGTCGGCGACGCTACCCTTGCCGCCAGGTCCCGAAGGACCGACGCCGGGCATCGGGGCGCCATTGATGCCCGTGTAGAGGCGGCGATAGAGATCGACCGGCCGCCGGCCGCCGCGATACAGACCGAGTCTGAGGTTCCGGGGCGGGATCGTCCGCGGCCGGAGGGCGTCCCCCTCGATCACGTCGGCGGCGGCATGGAGCCAGGCCGAGCGACCGGCATCGTCCTGGGCCGACCCCAGTCCGCCGGACACTTCCTTGCTCCACTCCACGATCACCTTGTTCCAGTCGTCGTAATCATTGGCCTGGCCGTCGCCGAGCGCCGTCACGCCGTGGCACTTCACGCAGCCGCCGTCGCCGTGGAACAGGACCCGCCCGCGGGCCACCGACTCGCGGTTCGCCGGATCGTCACCGGGCTTGGTGAAGTCGACGTTGGTGGGCACGGAGGCGATCGGGATGCGGGCATCCTCCGCCCCCTGCCACTTCTCGACGATCGGCGTCAGGATCTCGTCGACGAGAAACTCCTTCGTCGTCGGCAGCTTGTCATCGACACCCAGTTCCTGCTCCGCATAGGTGTAGAGGGCCAGTTCGGTCTCGCCGCGCATCGACAGGTAGCGGACATACTCCACGAGCGCGTCCACCTGCGCTGGCGGCAGCAGAGCGAACGAGGGCATCGATGAGCCCGGCACGCCCTCGTGCAGCACGCGGGTGAGATCCTCGCGGGCCGGACGGGCATCCCGCCAGGTGCCCTTGAACTTGTACTTCCCGGGACGGTAGTCGCGGGGATACGGGTTGAGGAACGCGGCAGTCGGGCCCATGCCGTCACCGGAGATTCCGTGGCAGTGGACGCAGTGCTCGCGGTAGAGGCCGTTCTTGCGGCCCACGATGTCGCTGCGGACCGGGCCCGCAGCCAGCTGCAGTTTGGCAAGATCGAGGCCGGTTTCGGCGAGGGCCACCGGCTCGTCCGGCGTGCCGTACATCGCCTCGAGGATCGTGGCCACCTGCCCCTGTCGCTCGCTGGCCCACGCCGCCCACGGCTTCTCCATGCCGGACTCGGGAGCCGCGGCCTTCGTGGCCTGGACCATGTTGAGACGGAACGTCGCCGGCGGCGTCTTGCCGCAGCCGACGGCGGTAACGACGACGGCCAGAAGCAGCGTGGAACGGAGCATGGCGAACGACGTGTTCATGGACCTGACGTTGCGGGTGGTGAGCGGATGCCGGTGGGTGGTCACGTGCCGATCGAACCTGCGGGAACCTCGAGTGTGCCTAGATCCTTGGCCTCGTCGGCCTGGAGGGTGATCACGAACCGCCCCTTGGGGTTCCACTTGAGGTCGGGACGCGCGAGGACGACTCCGCCGCCGGAGCCGGTGGCGCGGGCGTGCCAGACTTGGAACTCGAGCGGCTCGCCGGCCGGCAAGTCGGGGATCGTGAACGAGCCATCGGCCGCCGACACGGCCACGTAGCCGTCCTTGCGGAAGATCACGTAGGCCTTCATCCACGGATGGATGTTGCAGGTGACCGCCTTCGGCGTCCCCATCTCGGTGTCGGGCTTGTAGGTGGTGCCCTGCCCGGCCGGAATCAGCTGGTTGAAGCTCGTGCCGTCGACGTTGGTGTTGTGGCCCACCGGGTCGCTGTTCCGCACCTCGATCGGCTGGCCGACCCGGGCAGCGAACACCGGGGCGAGGAACTCGCAGTTTTTCTGGTCGAACACCTGCGGGGCGTCGGGCACTGGATTCTTCACCCGGCTCGACTTCCGCACGAACACGACGACGTCGGCCAGGCCCTTCGTCGAGCCATCGACCCGGAGCGACTGATCGAAGAGTTTCGCCGACTTGCCGCAGACCTCCGTGTCCTTGTCCACGGCGAGCGGCTTCGGCTGCCCCGGATCACCCGCGAACACGAACCGCCCCTTGAGCGAAGCCCAGCCCGTCCCCACCACCGCCGCCTCACCGCCGGTGGCGGCGACTGCCGCGGTGGAGGCAAGCCCCTCACGGATCGCGCGGGCGGCCGCCGCATCGGCGACCGGAGCGGAGACCCGCTGCGGGCCGCAGCCCGCGATGGTCGCGACGACCAGGCAGGCGAGCGGCACGCACGAGTGACAAAACGACGTCATGGACACTGGAGCTCTCTCTCGAGGATCACTTCTGGAAGATGCCCGGAGCGAGCACGATCTCGCCGAGGTCGGTGCCGCCTGCGGCCACGGCCACCTTCTTGCGGCCCTTCGACGCCTTCTCGGCCTTCCCGCCGATCGTCATCTCGCCGAGGTAGCCCGCCTTCTCGTGCCAGAACTGGAGCTCGACTTCGCCGACCGGAACGTCCTTGATCTCGAACGTACCGTCGGCCTTCGACACGGCGGCGTAGGGGTTGGGCCGCACCACGAGCCAGCCCTTCATCCAGGGATGGATGTTGCACGTCACCTGCGCGGGCACCGCCTCGTCGCTGGTGAACTTCAAGGCCGCCTCACCCCCTGACGGGATCAGGTTGTTGGAGGGTGCGTTCTTCACCGTGGCGATGTTGCTGTTATGGCCGACGGTGTCGGAGTTCTTCACGACCAGCTCTTGGCCCACCTGAACGACGGCGACGTGCGGATCGAACCGGCAGTCCTTGTTGTCGAGGGTGACCTTGGCGGCGGCCGCCTTGGCGGCCTCGGCATTGACCTTCACGTCCTTGTCGCGGACGAACACCACCACGTTGGCGATGCCCTTGTCGGCGCCGACGACGAGTTCCTCGGCGAGCAGCTTGTGCTTCCCGCAGACCTCGACGTCCTTGTCAGCCTTGAGCTCACCGGCGGTGGGCGGGGCGGCTCCGAAGACGAACTTGCCCTTGATCGTGCCCCACTCGTCGGCGCGGACGAACCCGCTGCACGACAGGGCCGAAAGGACGACGGCGAACCGGACCGCGTGGAAGCGTGTCATCGAGAGACTCCAGAAGGTGGGAGGCGAGGACGAGAAGGCGGGATCCTCAACAGGGAGAGACCGATGTCAGTTTAGTGAGGCGGACGCCGCCGGCGAGTCTGCGGCAGACAGGGGCGCCGATCCGGCCGCTGGACCTTGCCCCGTGGCGGCCCGCGGCTGAGCCGGAGGTTGGGCCGCCGGTTGGGCCGGGGCCGGCTGGCCCGGCTGCACCGCCGGGGGCTGCTGCCGGAGGAAGGCCTCGAGCGACAGGTTCCTCTTGGCAAACGCGTCGAACTGCATGAGGAGGTCCGTGAGGGCGTCCACCTGCTGCTCGCTCGTGCCGTGATAGAGATCCTGACTGACGGGCTGGTTGTAGGGGATGTTCACGGGCATGCCGGTGTAGGGCAGGAACCGCTTGGGGTTGGCGATCCAGCCGTGCACGTAGTCGGGCCGCAACCGCTCGTGGACCCGCTGCAACTGCGGCGCGAGCGCCTTCACGCTGCCGGCCGGCGTGTAGTCGCCCACGAGGTGGCACTTCACGCAGTAGTTGTTGTTGGTCACGATCTTCAGCGCGCCCTCCAGGTGCCCGGGGTGCGCCTGCTCCGCCGCCACGACGGATGCTTCGTCGAGCCGCGGGTCGTAGACGTACGGATACTCGGCGCCATCGACCGCTGCGAAGTAGTTGACCAGCGCCGCGGCCTTCGCGGAATCGAAGTGGAACTTCGGCATCCGGAGCACCGCCGGCGGACGGATCGGATGGGGGTTGAGCAGGAACTTGTGCAGCCAGGCCGACTGCACCTTCTTGCCCTCGCCCACCAGGGGTGGCGGCAGCCAGCCCCAGGCGTCGTCAGGCTTCACGTTCGGATTGACCTGCTTCTCGTCCGCGATCACGACCGGATAGAGCAGCCGCGCGAGATCACCGCCCCAGCCGGGGTAGTGGTGGCCGGAGGCGAGGGCGTCGTCGGGCACGATCAGGTTTTGGCCGCCCACGGTCCGCGGGGCGCCGTCCACGAGCGCGTCCTGCCAGAGCGCGAACGGACGATGGACCACCGACTCGGTGTCCCCGTCCTCGATCGGCACACCGTCTTCGTCCACGAGCTGCGGCTTGCCGGTCTGCGGATCGAGCGTAGGCGACCCGACGAGCGTGGCCTTGCGGCGGCCCTGCCGGTCGGTGGCCAGCGAGGCCGAGACCTGCTCCGGCGTGAAGTGCGGCGACAGGAACGGGTAGTCGGCGAAAGCGGGCGGCTCGCCCAGCGACTCCGGCTTGTAGCGGATGTCCCAGCGATCCATGCGGAGCTGGTGGCACCCGCCGCAGTTGTACTGCTCCGCGACCACGAGACCGTCGAGGCGGGCCTGCTCCCGGGGACCCGGGTTGTGGACGTACTGCGGCGCCGGCGGCTCGGCCACGAGGCCCAGCACGAACGTCATCACCGCCTCCCGCTGTTCCTGGTTGAACGGGAACTGCGGCATGCGATACCGCTCGTTGTAGGTCTTGTTCTCGGCCTTCTTGTAGTCGTAGCTCCGCGGAGCCCGCAGCTTCTGCCAGAGGAAGCCCTCGCGCTCGTGGCCGAGCAGCTTCTCCAGGAAGTAGCCCGTGTCGGAATCGAGCGACTCCGGATCGACGTGTGCCTCGTCGTGGGTCGCCTTGTACGCGAGATCGGGGGCCAGTCCGTCGTCCGCCGGCGTGGCCGTGCTGGCATGCGGCTCGACGTGACCGTGGCCACCCGCGGCATGATGACCGTGGCCGCCGGCGAGCTGGTGCGTGACGAAGTGCGAGGCCTGCTCGAAGGCGATCCGCGACGGATCCTTGCGGCCCCAGTCGGCGAGCGCCGCCCCCGCCGGCTTGCCATCCTCGAAGCCCGGGATGTCATGGCAGGAATAGCAGGCGAGCTTGTTGATCGTCTTCTTGCCCACGTAGGTCAGCAGCCGGCGGTCGCGGTCCGCACCGTCGAGGTCCACGAGCATCCGCTCGTCACCCTGGATGGCGTTGGCGTCGCCCACCCCGGTGGCGAGCACCTGCTGCGCTCGCACCACGGTGAACCGCTCCTTGAGATACATCAGCGCGAGCTCGTCGAGCGCCTTCCGCTCCTCGGCCGACATCGCGTCGGCGGCCGCCATCGGGAACGGCGTCTCGCCTGCGAGGGTCTCAACCTGCCACTCCGCGGCCGGCTTCCAGTCTCGGCCCGAGCCCATCAGGTATTCGGTCGCGTCGGCGGCGGGATCGCTCACCGTGCCGTCGGCGAGCGTCACCGGCTCGAGGAGCACGTTGGGCATGATCGTCTTCGGGTGATACCGCGACGGCTCCCGGAGCCAGCTGTAGAGCCACTGCTTCCCCTCGGGCAGCGACGCCGCCTTGCCGCCGATCCGCGAGAGGTTCGGCCCGTGCATGCTCGTGGCTTCGGGGAAGTCGTCGTGCTGGTGGCAGGCGAGGCAGCCCCGCAGCTGCACGACCTTGCGGCCGCGGGCGGCATCAGCGGCCGCCGTGATACCGTCGAACGGCTTGACGTATTCGAAGGGGGCGCTCGACTCGGTCAGATAGTGCACCATCGAGCGGATCTCGAGCGGCTCGTAGCGCTTCGACTCCTCGAGCTGCTTGCCCTCCAGATGACTCCAGAGGCCGAAGAACCGCGGCATCTTCGTAGAGGGCCGGAACTCCTGCGGGTTCCGCAGCCAGGCGTAGAGCCAGTCGAAGCCCACCTTGCTGGCGACATGCCGCAGGCTCGGGCCCACCTTGGGGAACGTGCCGGGCGTCTCGGGATCCTTGAGGACCGTGGCGAGCTGATGCGAACGGGCGGAGAGCTTGGCGTCGGCACCGGCGGTCGCATCACGCTCCAGCGCCTCGCGGAGCCGCGTCCGCGACTCGTGACTATCGGGGCCGGAACGAACGTCGGCCATCCAGCGGGCGAAGCTCTCGCCGAGCTCCTTCACGCCGGGATCGGCGGCGAGCGCCTCGGCCACCTCGTGGTACGTCGGCTCGACCCGCATATCGGGGCCGATCCGCTTGTCCGGCCCCGCCCAGCCGTTGATCTCGTGGCAGCCGTAGCAGCCGTACTGGCGGATCAGGTGGTAGCCCTCAACCAGCTTCGGCGCGGGCGGCTCGGGGAACTTCTCGCTCGGCTCGAGATCCACGACCTGATGGTGGCACTTCAGGCAGCTCGATTCCTCGAACCGCTGGGGCAGCATCGGGAAGATCCAGTGATGGTTGTTGAACCAGCCGTGCTCGTCGTGCCACTCGTGGGCCTGCTTGGGCGTGTTGGGCATGTGGGATGCCCACTTGAAGCTCGTCGCACTCCCCTGCCCCTGGTGGCAGATCGTGCAACCGAAGTCCTTCAGCGGATGCGGGCTCGAGTCGCTGACGAACAGGTCGAGCCTTGGATGGGTCGAGTAGGGCTGCGGCACGCCGCGACGGACGGTGAGCGTGAGCGGCTTGCCCCAGGCCGGCGTATCGAGCAGCGACACGACCGCCATCTTCCGGGCCAGCGTCTTGCCGCCGTCCACCGCCTCGATGACATCGCCGGGCTGCAGGCCGGCGATCGCCGCCGCCGACTCCGGCACCACCACGCTGATCGTGGGATCGTCGGCATCGAACAGGCCGCGGGCCGCCAGCCGCAGGCCATAGGCCGAGTCGAGCTGGTCGTTGCCGTCGCCGCCGGACGACTCGGGGCGGGAGGCGGGCGTGGCGAGCGTCATCTGGACCGCCTCGGCCTGCGGGTACCCAGGCTCCGACGGGGCGCCGGGCATGGTCTTGTCCATGCCGCGGTGGCAGGTGGTGCAGCGATCGAACCGGGCGACGTCGCGGAAGTTGTTGTTGATCGTGAGCTGCGGCAGCCAGATCTGATCGATCTTGATCGGGCTGTTGAAGGCATCGAGCACCGGAAGCTCGAGCACGGTCTTGCCGGCGCTGGGCTCCCGCTGCGCGAGCGTCTTCTGGAGCTGGGCGAGCTTGCCGCGGTGGTCGGCCACGGCCTTCGCCGCATCGTCCTCGGCGCGAGTCATCTGCGCCAGCAGGGCCTCGAGCTTCTTGCGGTGGGTGTTGGCTTCCTGGAAGGTCAGGTTCGCATCCGTCACCTCCTGCCGCTTCGTGTCGGCGACCGCGAGGAGCGCCGCCTGCCGGTCGGCGGGGGCGTCGCTGGAAACCGCCAGCTCATAGTCGGCGCGATTCTTGTCGAGCTCGGCCCGCCGCAGCTTCAGCGCGCCGGCCAGGTTGTCCTCACGGAACTTCGTCCGCTTGGCGATGTCGCGGAGCCGGGCGACGAGGTCGCCACGCAGCACGAGCCGTTCGCCAAGGTCCTGCTGCGTCCGCAGTTGGTCCATGTCGAGCTCGGCCCTGTCGGCCGCCTGGGCGTCGGCCGGCACCGTGCGCACCTCGGCGATGAAGGCCCGTGCGAGATCCCCGTCGAGGTCGGCCCGCCGCGCCTCGGCGAGCGCCGCGGCGAGTTCGTCACGCCGCGCCTCGTAGGCCTTCGACCCCTGCTCGTCAATCCGCGCCTGCGCGTTCCAGGTCTCGAGTTCGCGGAACTCGCGGGCGTACTTCTTCCAGGGGCGGTTGTGGTCGCCCGTCAGCATGAACACCGTCGCCACCAGCAGGGCCACGGCGGTCGCGGCGAACACCACGTGCAGGAGCTTGAGGTTCCGCCAGGTCTGTTCTGTTGCGGGCATAGGTGTGTGCCTCGTCGAGGCGATGTGGCAGCGGAGTGAGGCGGTGAACGTTGTGCTGGCTGGCGCGATTGGCGCAGCCAGCCATCGTCAAAAGTTCAGCGAGATCTCGGGGATGCTGATGATGTATTTCAGGTTCAAGGTCCAGCGAAGGATCATTTTGATGGGCAGCGTGAGCATGAGCAGCATCAGGTTCGCCATCACCATGTAGCGGACGAACCCCAGTTTGGCGAAGAACCCGCGAAAGATCGTCACCGCCAGAAGCGGCGGCAGCAGGAGCAGGTATGCGCCCATGACGAGCAACCCGGGAGCCTCCCGGAGCAGGACGTAGCCCGCCTGGACCAGCCCACTCGCGCCGGCCGGCGCCTTGGGCAGGGGCTGGTCGAGCAGGTTCACCCAGAACATCTGCGGCAGGTCGACGTTGTTGAGCACCTCGACCTTGTAGGGCGTCCAATACTCGAACGGCCCGAAAAAGTTCCAGTTGGGACCACGGAGGAACGTTCCCAGGATGATGAGGGTGATCCAGAGCACGAAGAAGCCGAACTGGTAGGTCAAATAGCTGAACTTTCGCTCTTCGATCGAGTAGTAGCCGTTGCCCTTCTTGTTGAAGTCGAGGTAGGGCATCGCCATCAGGCCGAAGACGACGAGGCTCGGCAGCACCACGCCCGCGTACCAGGGGTCGAAGTACACGAGCATCTCCTGAAGCCCGAGGAAGTACCACGGGGCCTTCGACGGGTTCGGCGTCTTGACGCTGCTGGCCGGCTCCTCGAGCGGGGCCGGCAGGAAGATGGCCCAGACCAGCAGAAAAGCCGTCACGGCCACCATGCAGATCAGTTCGGTGTAGACCAGGTCGGGCCAGACCAGCACCTTCTCGTCGTTTTCCTTCTCGACCGGGGGAAGGCCGCGGGCGATGCGGTCGTCGTTGACCACCGCCTGCTTGGTGGCGAGCCAGGTGAAGAAGGCGAGCAGGAACACGAGCCCCACGATCGGCACGTTGTCGGGCTTCATCACGATCGAGGCGAAGTTTTCGTCGGCCATCGACAGGCCCATCAGCACGAGCATCGCGTTGAGGATGCCCCAGGCCACCATCGGCTTGACGAAGAAACGACGAAACACGAACAGCACCGCGAGCAGCGCGAACGTGCCGAGGGTGTAGATCATGGGGCCGGAGAGACGATTGACGAGGCTGCGGACCGACGCGGGCAGCGCCGGCACCATGTCCGGCGAGCCGGAGAGGGCGAGGCTCGCGAGCACCATCATCGCCACGGCCAGCGCCGTCCAGGCGAGCGCCCAGCCCACCTGACCCTTCTTCCGCCAGAGGATCAGCGCCGCGATCCCGTTCATGATCGCGATGCAGGAGTAGTAGCCGCCCAGGAAGCCGGCGACGTCCTTCAGGAAAAATCCGTTGGAATGCATGTCGGTGTCGTCACAGCGGCCCGCTGATGCCGCCGTCCTTTCGCACGCGCCAGAAGTGGATCGCCAGGAGCAGCGCCACCGCGAGCGGAATCGCGATGCAGTGGAGCACGTAGAAGCGGTTGAGCGTTTCCTCGCCCACGAACCGGGCCCCGAGGAGGCCGAAGCGGGCATCGGAGGCGTCGGTGATCATGTCGATGCCGCCCACCGTGAGCAGTTGCTGCCCCGGGCCTTCGTAGCCCAGGAAGGGCGTGGCACGGGCCATGTTGGAGCCCACCGTGATCGCCCAGATCGCCAGCTGATCCCAGGGCAGCAGATACCCGGTGAAGGAGAGCAGGAGCGTGAGCAGCAGGAGGATCACGCCGATCACCCAGTTGAACTCCCGGGGCGGCTTGTAGGAGCCGGTGAGGAACACGCGGTACATGTGGAGCCAGGTGGTGATCACCATCGCATGGGCGCCCCAGCGATGGAGTTCGCGGAGGATGCCGAGGCTCGTCACGTCGCGAAGGGCGAGGATGTCGTTGTAGGCCCACTCGAGCGTGGGCCGGTAGTAGAACATCAAGAGCACGCCCGTGACGGTCTCCACCAGGAACAGGAAGAACGTCACGCCCCCCATGCACCAGGTGAACGACAGGGCGATGCCCTGCTTCTTGATCGACACCGGGTGGAGGTGGAGGAAGAAGTTCGTGAGCATCACCACGATCCGATTTCGCCGATCGAGCGGCATCGGATGACGGAAGATGCTCTTCCAGATTTGAGAGTTGCGGATGGTCTCGCCGATGGCCATGGTCTGCTCGTGGTCCCTTCGTCAGACGGTCACGTATGAATCGGGGTCGGCCCACTGGCCGAGCTCTTCCTGAAACGTCCTGCTCTTGTCGATCTCGAGCTGCCCGTCGTCGGCGATGCGGATCGCGTATCGCTCGAGCGGACGAGGCGCCGGCCCCTCGAAGTTGACGCCGTCCTTGTAGAAGCCGCTCCCGTGACAGGGGCACTTGAACTTCTGCTCGGCCTCGAGCCAGCTCGGCGTGCAGCCGAGGTGGGTGCAGACGGTCTTGAGAGCATAGATCTGCTGCAGGCCTTGGAAGTCGCCGTTCACGACCCAGACGCCATACTGCGGGACGTACTTCGTCTCCACCTTGCCCGACGGGAAGGCGTCCTTGACGCCAACCTTGAACTTGCTCGGCGGCTCGGCGAGCACGTTGGGAAACAGGAACCGAGCGAGGCCGAGTGAGAACAGGCCGGCGGTGACGGACAGCGCCGTGAAGCCCGTGGCCATGGCGGAGCCGAGGGCAATCTGCAGGAAGCCACGCCGGTCTTCGGACTGTTCGCCCTTCTTGGCCGGCTTCACCGGCTTCGGCGCCGCCGTGGCCACGGTTCGCGCCGGGGCCGCCTTCTCCTCCACGGGCTTCGGCTCACGAGGCTTCGGCGCCGGCCGCGTGGGTGCATCGGCCTTGCTCACCGGTCCCGGCTTCGCTCCGGCGCGGGCCGCGGCGAGGATGCTGGCGGTGTCCCGCTGCACGCCGGTCTTCGGGGCACCCACGACCGCGGCGGGCTTCGCGGCGGCCTTGGCCGGAGCGGGCTTGGCGGCCGCCGCTGCCGGCTTGGCGGCCGCAGCAGGCTTCGCGGCCGGAGCCTCGCCCGCTTCCTTCTTGGCCCGTGCCATCGCGAGGATGTCTGCCACGCTGGGCCGCGCCCCATCAGCCGCCGGCTTCGCGGCGGGCTTGGGCTTCTCGGCCACGGCCTGCTCCACCGGGTCCGCTACTTGATCGCCAGCCTTGGTGTCCGATGCTGGCTTCGGGCCCGCCGGAGCCGCACCACCCTTGCCGTCCGCCGATCGGGCAGCCGCGAGAATCTCGGCCACCGACATCTTCTTCTTGTCTGCCATAAAGGGCCTCGGCGCGACACCGGCCGAATCAGCAGGGACATACCGCCGCTGACGGGACGCGGGACCGCGTAAAAAGCATGTTTCGGCCGCGTTTGCGCGAGTTCGTGAAGTTTTTCACGAACTTCTCTCTAACTGTAACGGCGTGCCCGGGGCTGTCAACGTTGGCTTCCGTGGTCCATCCCCCTCCGCCGGGTTGGAATGGCGGTTCTGCGGCGGCGCCGGCCAGGTCGGCCATGGTTCGCGGCGGCAGCGGCTGCCGCGGCGGGGCGGGCCGAGGGTTCGCACAGCCATCAAGTTCGGTACAACCACGATCCCGCGCAACACTGTAGTCGCCGACGTCCACCGCCCCAGGAGCCCGCCCGTGCCCCCATCCCGCCGCGTTCTCGTCGTGGGTGGTGGCGGTCGCGAGCATGCCCTCGCCTGGAAACTCGCGCAGGACGGGGCGGAAGTTCTGGTGGCTCCGGGCAATGCGGGCACGGCGGCGATCGCCGAGAACGTGCCTGTGGCGGCCACCGACATCCCCGGGTTGCTCGACCTCGCCAGGCGGCGGGAGATCCAGCTCACGGTCGTCGGCCCCGAAGCGCCGCTGGTGGCAGGGATCGTCGATGCGTTCACCGCCGCCGGCCTGCGGATCTTCGGGCCCACGAAGCGGGCAGCCCAGATCGAGGGCAGCAAGTCGTTCTGCAAGCAGATCCTCCACCGCGGCGACGTGCCGACGGCCATGTTCCGTGAGTTTCGCTCCGCCGCACGAGCCCGGGAATACCTCGAGGCCCGGGAAGACGTGCCCGTGGTGGTGAAAGCCGACGGCCTCGCGGCGGGCAAGGGCGTGTTCGTCTGCGACGACCGCGCCGCCGCCCTCGCGGCCGTGGACGCCCTGGCAGCCGACCCGCTGCTCGCGGCCGCGTCCGGCAGCATTCTCATCGAGGAGCGGCTCGACGGCGTCGAGGTGAGCGTGCTGGCGATCACCGACGGCCGCACGATCGTCACGCTCCCGCCGCTTCAGGACCACAAGGCCGCGCACGACGACGATGCCGGCCCCAATACGGGAGGCATGGGCGCCTACTGCCCCACGCCGTTCGTGGACGAGCCGCTCTTGGCCGAGATCGAGGCCCGGATCCTCGTGCCCACCGTGCATGCGATGCGGCGGGCGAAGGTGCCCTTCCAGGGCATCCTCTACGCGGGCCTGATGCTCACCGCGCAGGGGCCGAAGGTGCTGGAGTTCAACGCCCGCTTCGGCGACCCCGAATGCGAGCCGCTGCTCCTGCGGATGGAATCGAGCCTGCTGGAACTTCTCGACGCCACGGTCGATCGCACACTCGAAACCTGCCAGCCCCCGCGCTGGCGTGACGGGGCGGCGGTGAGCGTGGTGATGGCGAGCGAGGGCTATCCTGGCCCCGTTGCCAAGGGCCAGCCGATCCGCGGGCTCGACGCGGCCGCCCGCGTGCCCGGCGTGCAGGTGTTTCACGCGGCGACGCGGCTGGCCGATGGCGGCGTCGTCGCCGACGGCGGCCGCGTGCTCGCCGTCACGGCCCTCGGCTCGTCCCTCGCGCGTGCCAAGCTCCAGGCCTACACGGGCGTCAAGGAGATCCGCTGGGCCGGTGCCTGGTGCCGCAAGGACATCGCCGACAAGGGCCTGCGGCGGGAACGGGAACTGCTCGCCGCCGAGGCCGCGGCCGGGGAGCCCGCCCCGTCATGAAGCTCCGCGTCGGCATCGTCGGACTGGGTGACCAGTGGGAGGGCCGCCACCTGCCCGCGCTGCGCATGCTCGCCGACCGGTTCGAGGTCCGCGGCGTCTGCGAGCAGGTGTCGCATCGCGCGGAGCGGGCCGCGAAGGAACTCGCCACCGCCGCCGTCGACGGCTTCCGATCCCTCGCCGCTCGCGACGACATCGACGCGATCCTGTACCTCGCCGATCAGTGGTTCGGCGCCACCCCGATCCTGGCGGCCTGCGATCACGGCAAGGCGGTCTACTCGGCGATCTCGCTGCCGCTCGATGCGGCCGAAGCGGGGGTGCTCAAGCAACGCGTCGAGGAGTCGGGCGTCGCGTTCATGGCCGAACTCCCGCGGCGGCATGCCGCCGCGACGGTGCGGCTCAAGGAGCTGATCGCCACGCGGCTGGGACCGCCGCGGATGCTGTTCTGCCATCGGCGCGTGACCCTGTCGGCCGCATCGGGCCCGACGCCGGCGCGGGACCGCGCCAGCGAGGCCCGCGACCTGATGGAACTCGTGGACTGGTGCCGCTACGTGGCCGGTGTCGAGCCGACGAGCGTCGTGGCCGTGCGGCACGCCGAGGCCGTCGGCGCCGACACCGACGACTACCGGATGATGAGCCTCGACTTCTCGGCCACGGGCCGGACCGGCGACGGCCCGCTCGCCCAGATCAGCTGCGGCTACTACATGCCGCGGGCCTGGGAGGAGGCCGTCGGCTTTCGGCCGCCCCCCGGGTTGCAGGTGGTCTGCGAGCGGGGCATCGCCTTCGTCGACCTCCCGCAGACGCTCGTCTGGTTCGACAACGCCGGCCGCCATCAGGAGTCGCTGGAGAGCGAGCGGCCCGTGGGCGAGCTGATGCTCGGCCAGTTTCACCGCATGGTGACGAGCCTCGTGCGGCAGACGAGCGGCCTTGACGACACCCTCCGCGCCATGCGGATCGTGGAAGCCGCCGACCGGAGCGTGGCCGAGGGCATCCGCGTCGGGCTGGGGTGAGCCGGCCCGCGGTTTTCGTGGGGCTTCCCCTGCCCCGCCGGCGCTACGCCAGCGCCGCCACCACGAGGTCGCCGATTTCCTTCGTGCCGTAGCCCATCTTGCCGGCGGCCTGGCTCTTCATCTTCGTGCCGGTGACATGCGCGACGGCCTTCTCCACGCGGGCGCCCGACGTCGGGTGGCCGCTGTGCTCCAAGAGCATCGCCATCGCGTTGATCGCCGCGACGGGATTGATCACGTTCTGGCCGGTGTACTTGGGAGCGCTGCCGCCCATCGGCTCGAACATGCTCACGCCGCCTTTGTCGGGATTGAGGTTGCCCCCCGCCGCCACGCCCATGCCGCCCTGCAGGATGCCGGCGAGATCCGTGATGATGTCGCCGAACATGTTGGTGGTGACGATCACGTCGTAGGCGTCGGGGTTCTTCACCATCCACATGCAGCAGGCGTCGACGTGGTTGTAGTCGGTCTTCACGTCGGGATAGTCCTTGGCCACCTCCTGGAACGTCCGCCACCAGAGGTCGTGGCCGAACGTGAGCACGTTGGTCTTGGCCACGAGGGTGAGCGTCTTCTTGGGGCTGTTCCGCTTCCGCGTGTAGTCGAAGGCCCAGCGGATGCACCGCTCGCAGCCCTTGCGGGTGTAGATCGCCTGCTGCACCGCCACCTCGTCGGGCGTGCCCTTCTTGAGATAGCCGCCCACGCCGCAGTAGAGGTCTTCGGTGTTCTCGCGGACGACCACGAAGTCGATGTCCTTCGGACCGCGGCCGGCCAGCGGCGTCTCGACGCCGGGCAGGAGCTTCACCGGCCGGAGGTTGATGTATTGGTCGAGCTTGAAGCGGAGTTCCAGCAGCAGGCCCTTCTCGAGGATGCCCGGCGCCACGCCCGGATGGCCGATCGCCCCCAGGAAGACGGCGTCCTTGGAGCGGAGCAGGTCGAGGCCGCCGTCGGGCACGATCTCGCCGGTCTCGAGGTAGCGATCGCCGCCCCAGTCGAGCATCTCCACGTCGTAGGCGAAGCCGTCGATCTTCGACACGGCGTCGAGCACCTTGATCGCCTCGGCGGTCACTTCGGGGCCGGTGCCGTCACCGGGAATCGCGGCGATCTTCAAGGTTGACGAGGCCATCGCGGGCATTGCTCCGAGGGGGCGGGGAACGGACGGGGAAATCGACGGCCCGACAGATTACGCGGGACGCGGGCCGAACGGAACCCGCCCGTCGCCACGTGGCCGCAGGTTGTTGAAGTGGCCGCAGGTTTTCAACCTGCGGAATCTCGGGCCTGGGCGCCGCCCCGCTCGGGGCTGCCCATGCCCATCGCCGGACGCTCGCTACGCCCATCCTGGGCTGCGCTCGCTCGGTGGTTTCTTCGCTCCGCCATCCTGGCTCCGCGAAGAAAGCCAGCGCCGGCTCCCGGGCACGGGCAGCCCCGAGCTCGCCCTGCCGAAGGTGGCCGCAGGTATTCGCCGGTGTTGAAAGTGGCCGCAGGTTTTCAACCTGCGGATCACCACCTGATCGGCCGCTCGGCACGCCAGACTCCAAGGCGACAGAATGTCGCCAATGACATCCAGCCGCAGCGGGCACGAGGCCGCTGCGGCGTGAACACAGCGGGCACGAGGCCGCTGCGGCGTGAACCGAGCGGCCGCTGCGGCGTGAACTCAGTTCTGGCTGAAGTCCAACTGCTTGCCGCCCTTCAAGCCGAGCGGGTTCTTCACGAACCGCTCACGGCAGGCGTCGCAGAGATCGAACCGCAGGGACCGCGTGGCGTCTTCGAGGTCGGTGAGATCCGAGTCGTCGAGTCGCTCGAGCAAATCCTGCATCTCTTCGAGGTGGTCGGCGTCGTGGTGGCCGGCGGGGCTCCCGCCGCAATCGCACGGCTGTTCCTCGACGGCGGGAAACACCTCGATCTTCACGACATGCCGCAGGTCCGTGCCAGCCACGATCGGCCGCTTGCAGATGTCGCACGAGTAATGAAGCATCGCGTCCTCCGGTCAAGCCTCGACCGTCCTGCTCCCGCTGCTCGCGCGGCGGCTGGCGGCGGCATCAAGGATCTCCTGAGTGTGACCACATCCCGCGGCCGAAGCAAGCGACTGAGACGCCGACTCCGGCAGGTTTGTCAGCTTCGAGGGCCCACCGCTAGACTGGGGGTCACCCCGGAGGATCACGCTTCCCATGTCCTCGCATGCTTTCGCGGTGCCGGCGGCTCAATCGCCGACGCTCGGGCTGAGCGTGCTGGTGCTCAACCGCTCGTTCGTGGCCGTCCACATCACGAACGTGCGCCGGGCGGTCACGCTCCTGTTCCGGCAGCTCGCCGAAGTGGTCCACATCGAGGAGGGTCACTACTCGGCCTACGACCTCGACTCATGGCGGGAGCTCTCGGCGATCCGCTCGTCGTTCCGCAGCCCGGAACAGGACTGGATCAGGGCGGTCGGCTACGAACTCCAGGCGCCGCGGGTCATCCGCCTGATCTCGTGCGACCGGGGCCCGCGGCAGGGGCTGCGATTCAACCGCCGCAACGTCTTCGCCCGCGATGCCAACCAGTGCCAGTACTGCGGCAAGGGCTTTCCCACGAGCGAACTCTCACTCGATCACGTGGTGCCCCGCAGCCGCGGCGGCTCGACGACCTGGGAGAACATCGTCTGCTCCTGCGTGGCCTGCAACGTTCGCAAGGGGGGCCAGACGCCGGCCGAGGCACGGATGAACCTCATTCGTCAGCCGGTGAAGCCCAAGCGGAGCCCGCTGCTCTCCATCAAGCTCGGCAACCCGAAATACGCCAGCTGGAAGAGTTTCGTCGACAACGCCTACTGGCTCGTCGATCTCCGCTGAATTCATTTGAAAAACGCCATCCATGGCCGTTTTTCAAATTCCGGGAAGCCGCCGCATCCTGCGGCGGAAGCGCGTGCTGGCCGTTTTTCAAACCGTGAAACCGCCGCATCCTGCGTCGGAAGCGCGTGCTGGCCGTTTTTCAAACCGTGAAACCGCCGCATCCTGCGTCGG
>JBBAVS010000013.1:0-1669 GCA_040397585.1 Pirellulales bacterium | reverse complement strand
AATCGCGGGGCGACCGTTTTTCACGCCGGAAGGGAATCGCCGCGCGGAAGGATCAGCCGCAGAGGGGATCCTTCTTCTCGGTGATCACCGGCAGCTGCGGCGACATCTCGGCGTTGAGCTCCTTGAAGTCTTTCCACTCGGCCGGAAGGTTGTCCTCGTGAAAGATCGCCTCCACCGGGCACTCGGGCACGCACGCCTCGCAGTCGATGCACTCGTCGGGGTGGATGTAGACCATCTTGTCACCCTCGTAGAAGCACTCGACGGGGCAGACCACCACGCAGTCGGTGTACTTGCAGGCGAAACACGGCTCGGCGACGATGTGGGTCATGATCGGCTCCTGTGACGGTGGCGCGGTGTGAGGACGCTTGCTGGTCCAGCGGCCGCTGCCGGCGAGATCCCGGTCGGAACAGCCATCTGCGCGGCATCCTAGGTGGATCGCACATACCTGTCAACGAACCGTCCGCCCTGCGATTCCCGGGGCCGGGAGGCGGGGATTCGGATGCCGTTGGTGGCATGCAGCGACCGTCCCTATGATGCACAAAAGCATCGGCCTTCCGGGCGGAAAACATGAACCCGGCGTCGGGGTGCCGGGCCGACCCGTTCCGCCCCTGGCCGCCACCGCAGGTGCCTCCGTGACGAGCCCGCCAGAGCCCCGTTCGGCCCTCCAAGCGGAAGACCGGGCGCTGCTTGACGCCTGCCTGGCGGGGGCCGATGGCGCGTGGGATGCGTTTCTGAATCGCTTCGCGGGGCTGTTCGCCTTCGTCGCGGCGCGGTCCGCCCGGCAGCGCGGCCTGACGCTCGCGGCGGCCGACCGCGACGACCTCGTGGCCGATGTCGTCGTGGAATGCCTCCGAGACGACGCCACCGCCCTGCGGTCGTTCGCCGGACGCGCGAGCCTCGCCACGTATCTGGCGGTGATCGCCCGGCGGGTCGTCGCCCGACGACTGGCCGATGCAACGCGGAACACCCCCCCACGGCCGCACCAGCCGCCAAGCCGTCGGGCCGACGTGATGGCTGGCGACGAAACCGCGGAGGCGGCGAACCGCGAACATGTCGAGACGCTGCTCCGCGGCCTCGAGGCCAACGAGGCGCGACTCGTGCGGCTGCACCACCTCGAGCACCGCAGCTACGGCGAGATCAGCCAGCTCACCGGCATGCCGCTCAACTCGATCGGCCCGGCGCTCTCACGGGCCCGCGAGAAGATGAAACAGCTCGAGCACCAGCCGCGGGCCGGCTGATACGGTTTCCACACGATCCTCGCGCGTCTGCGCCGCTCGGGGCTGACCGTGCCCCGTCGCCAAGTGGCCGCAGGTTTGCAACCTGCGGTGTGCCGCCGCTCGGGACTGACCGTGCCCCGTCGCCGGACGTGCGCGGGGCGAGGGACTGACCGTGCCCCGTCGCCGGACGTTCGCGTCGGGCATCCTGCCCGACGCTCTCTGCATGTCCGCTGCGCTTCGCCATCCTGGCTGCGCTTGCTCCCATAGCCCGGCTCCCGGGGCACGGTCAGCCCCTCGCTGAGTTCATCCCTGGAAGCCGGGGCACGGTCAGCCCCTCGCTGAGTTCATCCCTGGAAGCCGGGGCACGGTCAGCCCCTCGCTGAGTTGCCAGTGACGAGGGAGCAGCCGGCCGGAGGCACGCGCAGAAGCCGGGAATGGCAGGAAGTTAGCGC
>JBBAVS010000012.1:47984-51343 GCA_040397585.1 Pirellulales bacterium | reverse complement strand
GAAGGCCGCCTGACCCCGAGGCTCCGGAACGGCCCGGGCCCCGTCGCCAAGTGGCACAGGTTTTCAACCTGTGGTGCCCTGCCGCTCGGGGCTGCCCATGCCCCGTCGCCGGACGTTCGCGGATGCCATCGTGGCATCCGCTCTCTGCCTGTCCGCTGCGCTTCGGCATCCTGCCTTCGCTTGCTCCCAGAGCCCGGCTCCCGGGGCACGGGCAGCCCCTCGCTGCATCACCGTGTCCATCGGACTCCGGAAGGGCGAGCAGCCGGTCGGAGGCACGCGCAGAAGCCGGTGACACTTGTGGACGCAGGGCATCGACATTCCGACCGGGCCTTGAACTCACAAGTGCCGCCGGCGCCGAGCATGCCTCCGGCCGGCTGCGGGGCTACGCCGACGCCCGGGCATCACATGGAGACCGGCTTACTTGGCCAGCGCCGCCTCGATGGCGGCGATCAGGGCCGGGTCGTCCGGTGACACGCGGGTCTTGAAGCGGCCGATCACGGCCCCATCGCGACCGAGCAGGAACTTCTCGAAGTTCCAGGCGATCTCCCCGGGCGGATCGGCCGACTGCGTCAGCGTCTTGTAGAGCGCCGGTGCCCCGGATCCCTTGACGGTGATCTTCGAGAACATCGGAAACGTCACCGCGTACTTCGACGAGCAGAACTCGGCGATCTGGGCGTCGCTCCCCGGCTCCTGGGCGCCGAAGTCGTTCGCCGGGAAGCCGATGACCACCAGGCCGCGGTCCTTGTAGTTGTCGTACAGCTTCTGCAGGCCTGCATACTGCGGTGTCGCACCGCAGCGGCTGGCGACGTTCACGACCAGCACCACCTTGCCCTGATACGACGCGAGGTCGATCGGCTTGCCGTCGAGCCCGGGCAGTTCGCCCGTGAGCGGCGAGGCCGCATGCGCCGGCCCGAAGGCCGCCATGCCCACCACGACGAACGCCAGCACCGCAGCCCATCGGATCATCGCCATGGCATCAACTCCTTGTCGCGCGAAGGTCGAACGGAGACATCACCGCCGAAGGACTGGAATCGCTCCGGCGAGACCTCCCATTAAAGGCGGTTACCCCAGCGGCGTCCACCGCTCGAACGTCGCTGCCTGCCCCTGCAGCGACCCGGTCGAGTCGATCAGGTTCCAGACGACGGCACGTTCGATCTTGAAGCGGCGGCCCGTCCGGGTGATCCGGACTCCCGAATAGTCGTCCACGAAGCCCTCCTGCTTGGTGCGCTCGAGAAGCCGGGCCCGCTCCTCGCGGTGCACGAACTCTGCGGTCAGCCGCGACGGGGTCCGCAGGAGTGCGTCAGCCTCCATCTCCCAGAGCTGCAGCGCCATGTCGTTGCCGTAGGAGAGCAGCGGATCCACCTCTACGCCGTGGGCGACCACGACGAAGGGCGCCCGAAACAGCCGCTCGGCCTTGGCAAGATCGCTCCCCTCCGGATCGACGAGGTGCCGCCCCAGGAGGGCCGCATGGGACTCGAGGATCAGCCGTGCCCGGGCGACCCACTCGGGCCGGCTCCAGGGTTCTGGACTTGTCGCGCCGCGCCGCCTCACGTGCCGCAACCCACCATCAGGATCCCCTTGGCCATGCGCACCAGCCCTGCCGTCGGGGGCGTGCCTGCATCCGCGAGAACCGCGTCGGCCCGCACACCGCAGGCGAACAAATCGACCATGACCGGTGTTTCTTGTCGGGGGATGAGGACGTGGCCGCGAAAGTTCACAAATCATACAGGATCACGCAAGTATCGTGCCAAAACCAGCTCGCTTGGGCCGCAGACTGACTGGCCAAGGCGCGGAAATCTGGCCCCCGGCTGGGACCAACACCATCTGGGAGAAGCACCTCTCTTCTCAAAAATTGGCCCAAAGGCAGCCCTTGCCGGACCGCCACAGACCGGAAATCGCAAAAACTGTGAAACTAATTCGCAATTCTGGTGAAATCGGGTACGCTCCGGAAGACCCCGTGGCCGGGACTAAAAACCGCTCCGACAGCCGCCATGTCGGGGCCCATGAAACCTTCCCATGGAAGCCTCCTCCGCCTCCCAGCCAGCGAACCCGTTTTCCCGCGCCCGCCCTGCGGGCCGGACGGAAAAGCGTTGGCCTCGACTCGAGGGTTCCTCCGAGGGCGTTCGGCGGCTCGAGGAGAACATCGCCCGGGTGGCGACGTTCGACTGCTCCGTGCTGATCACGGGCGAGACGGGCTGCGGCAAGGAGGAGGTAGCCCGCGCCATTCATGTCGCCGGGCCGCGCAACGACAAGCCCTTCGTGGCGATCAACTGCGGCGGACTCGTGGCCGATCTCGCCGAGAGCCAACTCTTCGGCCACGAGAAGGGCGCCTTCACCGGCGCGTTCGGGTCCTCGCTGGGAGCGTTTCGCGCCGCAGAAGGCGGCATCATCTTCCTCGACGAGATCGGCGAGCTTCCGCTCGACCTCCAGCCCAAGCTGCTCCGCGTGCTCCAGCGCTGGGAAGTGACGCCCGTGGGCTCGACGGCGGCCCACCCCATCGACGTCCAGGTGATCGCGGCCACCAACCGCGACCTCGAGTCCGAGGTCGCATCCGGCTCGTTCCGCGAGGATCTGCTCTACCGCCTCAACACGATCCACCTCACCGTGCCGCCGCTTCGCGCCCGGAAGGACGACATCCCGCGGTTTGTCGAGCATTTCTCCGCCCACTTCGCCCGCGAATACGGCCGTCAGCAGTGGATGCCCGACGACCGCATGCTCGACCGGTTCATGCGACACTCCTGGCCGGGCAATGTCCGGCAGCTGGCCCAGACGGTTCAGCGGGTGTACGTGTTCGAGGATCGGATCGACGCGGTGCTCGCGGAGGTGTTCGATGCCTCGGCGGCCCCGACCGCCCGCGCCGTGGCCGCAGCCATCGAGACCGATCTCGACCAGCCGGCCGAGCCGCAGGCCGCGGCCGCAGCGGAGGCCGGGAGCGAGCCGCGGGTGCCGGTCTTCAATCTCGACGAGCTGCGTCGTCTGGCGGTGCGGCAGGCGCTCGAGTTCACCCAGGGCCACCGCGGGCAGGCGGCCACGCTCCTCGGCGTGTCGCTCAACACCATGACGCGGCTGGTGGCCGAGTCGTGCCCGGACGTGCAGTCGAAATCGGGTCGCCGCCGCGCGCCCCCTCCGCCCCGGCCGCGGTGACGCCGGCCGCACGCCGGGACTCCGCAGGTTGAAAACCTGCGGCCACTTCTGAAACCTGCGGCCACCTGTCCGAAGTGGGTGCAGGTTTTCAACCTGCACAAAAAACACAGCCGGCGCCGGGCTCCCGCAGGTTGAAAACCTGCGGCCACTTCAGAAACCCGCGGCCACCTGTCCGAAGTGGGTGCAGGTTTTCAACCTGCACAGGGAACACAGCC
>JBBAVS010000012.1:0-47884 GCA_040397585.1 Pirellulales bacterium | reverse complement strand
GAAACCCGCGGCCACTTCGGGGACCGGAATCACCCCGGTGCCACGGCGAGCCAGGCGGCCACGCCGGCCACGCCCGCGCCGGCCGCGAGAAACGCCCAGGCCCATGGACTCCGCCGCACGCGCACCGTGCGGATCGCCCGTCGGAGCCGGCGGCTGAACTCCGCCCAGGCCTCGGCCGAGGTCTTGCCGGCGGCAATCACACTCACCGTGCGGGCCGGCCCCCGGTCGTCGAGATGCACCTGCAGGCCGCGGGCCGGCAGGGCGGCCGTCTCCCCGGCCCAGCGGGCCGTGGGGTCGAGGCTGGCCGCCACCGACGCCACCACCGGCCGCAGCTGGTCGAGCCCCACGTTGTAGATCACCATCCGCGGCCGGGCCGCCAGCAGGGCGCCGGCGACGATGACGGCGAAGCCGAGCAGCAGCACGACGGTCGTCCAGACCGACGTGCCCGCCCCCGGCTGCAGCAGGGCGAGCGGCCCGGCGATCACCATGCCCACGATCCCCAGCGCCAAGAGGGCCACGTCCACGTGGCCGGAAAGGGCCACCGGCCGGCGGCGGACATGCAGGCAGCCCACGGCCACGAGATAGGCGGCGACGGGCAGGAGCGCGGCCCAGAGCGGCACGTCGGTCAGGGCGATCCGCACGGGCCAGCCTCCTTCATCCACGCCAGGCGAGCCAGGCCAAGACCGCCAGCCACGCCGCTTCGACGACCGCTGCCGCGACCAACCACACCCACGGGGGCCGCCGCGCCGCGGCGACGTCGTCGTGCCCCATCGCTCACACCGGATCCGGAACGACGAAGGCGAGATCCCGCGAGAATCCGTCCTCGAACCGGTAGACCTCGTGGAAGTCCTCCTGCTTGTCGGCCCGCGTCTTCCGCATCTGGCCGATGCCGATCATGTTGAACACGATCTCACCGATATCGTCGGTCCGCCGGATCCCCCAGGCGGCGAGTACCGTCGGCGCGAGGTAGCCATACTGCTGCAGCCCGTATTTCCGGGCAGCTTCGCAGAGCTCCTGCCCCGAGACGTGCCGCTCGACCTGCCGCCGCCGGCGGCCCGACCTGGAACGCGTCGTGCCGCTGCCGTCCGTCGGCTCGGCCGGCGCGGGCTCGAGATCCTCGGCCCGCGGCTCCTGCCCCATGCCCAGCGACTCCTGGGCGAACGACAGCGCCTCCAGCACGAACAGGTAGGCGTCCAGCGAGTAGCGCCGGTCGCGTTGGAGCAGTTGAAAGAGCGGATGCGAGGGATCAACCAGGGGCATCTCGGGGCTCCAGGGCCGGACCGGGACGGGAAACGTCCGAGTATACCCGAGCCCCTCCCCGGCGAAGACACGCGGCCGAGTCAGGCCGCGGATGCCTGGGGGCAACGCCCGCTAGCGAACCGTTCCGGCCGCCGGCGGCGGCCCCGCGGGCTGCGCCTGGAGGTCCTCGAGCACGTACTTGTATCCGAACGGCGTCATCGGCTTGGCGAAGTCGCGGATCATGTCGAGCCCGCGGTCGATCAGGTTCGTGCGCGGATCGAACTGGTAGACATCGCGGTCCTGGCCGGCCGGCTTGTAGATCTGGATCGCGAACGGCATCAGATCGCGGGCCTGGAGGATCAGCTCCACCTTCGAGAAGTTGGCGGCGTCCGCCTGGAACTTCGGCAGCGCCTCGAGCCAGATCTGATCACGGACATCGGGCGGGGTCACGAGCCGCATCCAGTAGCGCTTCCTGAGCGTGTCGGCCTTGGCCCCGAACACGAACGGCAGCGGTCCGTCGCTGATCGCCTTGCCACGCATCTCGGGCGGCAGCTTCGTCTCGCGGAGCTGCCGCTCACTGTGCCGGAACTCGTAGATGCTCTCGCCGTTGCACACCCAGTGCTCGCCGGTATCGCCCCCCCGGACCTCGTACCGCCGGGCCTCCGGGCTCCACTGCTTCGTCTCCTTGACGCGAAACAGCCCCTTGTCGGGAGCGGCGTACTTCAGTTCGCCCACGCTCTCCGCGAACGCCAGCCGTTCGCCATTCGCATCGGCCGGGCTCCAGGCGTTGTATTCCCATTTGTGGAACGTGCAGGCCCACGTCCGCACGGCGGCATTGCGGGTCTCCCAGGCGGCGAGCAGCTGATCGAGCGCCGCCTGCTGCTCGGGCGACAGCGGGGCAGGCTGCGGGGCGGCCGGCGCCGCCACGGCGACCCGCTGCGGCGGCGGCGGCTGCTGCCCCGGCTGCGGGGCGGATGGCAGCGGCTGAACGGCCTGCGGCCACGCCACGGCACACTGGCAGCCCACGACGACGGCCGCGACCAGCGGCACGAGCCTGCGGACGGACGGCGTCTGACGACCATGCATGGCGGTTCTCCACGGGGCAAGCCGGGCGGGCGGGGGACTCTAGCAACGCCCCGCGACCCGGGCGAGGCCGGTTCCCGCCCCCTTTTTGCACCCTGGAACGGTCAGACGCCCGCGGCCACGGCGGCCCGCAGGTCGGCCAGTTCACGGGCGAACCCGCCCGAGAGGATCGGGAACCGACACCAGGTCTTGGGGTCGAGATTCTCGTCGTCGAGGTGGAACGAGGGGGCGTAGCGCTCCCGCTTCCACTGGTTGCGACTCCAGAGCGTGAAGAACCGCTCGGTCCACGCGGCCAGCTGCCGAGGGTCATGACCGAGAAACTCCCCGCGGAGGCGGCGCCACGACTCCAGCGGCGTCTGCTTGTCGCGGATCGCCGACCGCTCGATCGCGTCGAGGATCTCGTAGGGCATGAGGTCGTCCTCGTCGGTCTGGCCCGACGCCGCCGGCCGGAGTTCGGCGGTCGGCGCCTGGGCGTTGACCGCCGCCAGCGCGGGGATCGGCCCGAGCCCCTCGGGGCCGTCGCGCTCGAGCCAGCGGAGCCAGCGGCGGAGGTAGGCCTTGTCGATGCCGGCGAGCGGGGCGATGCCCCCCGACGTGTCGCCGTCCATGGTCGCATAGCCGACGGCCGCCTCGGATCGGTTGCTCGTGGAGACGAGCAGCGCTCCGGTGAGGTTGGCGAGCATCCACACCCCGGGCGACCGGACCCGGGCCTGGATGTTCTGCAGCGCGACGTCGTCGCGGTCCCAGGCGAGGGGCCGGCCGATCGCCCGCGACACGATCGCTTCATAGCCGCGCACGAGCGGCTCCACGTCGAACTCGTGAAACGTGGCGCCGACCGCCGCCGCCAGGACGCGGGCCGCGTGCCGGGTGACCGGGCCGGAGTTGGCGGTGGACTGGTAGACGCAGGTCAGTGCCGCCGCCGTGAGCTGCCCGGGATCCGTCGCGGCGGCGGCGGCCAGCGTCGGAACACCCAGCTGGCGGGCTGCTTCGGCCACGCCGCGCTCGCGGCACGCGAGTCGCACGGCCGTCACCACCAGGCAGGCGACAGCCGAGGAGTCGGCGCCGCCGCTCGCCGACACCACGAACCCGCGTGACCGGCTCTTGCGGACGTAGTCGAAGAGCCCCAGGGCCACGGCCCGCGTGAACTCCTCCTCCTTGACGTGGTCGCCATGCTCCCAGGCGTCGCGGCCGTCGCGAACCACCGGCGCGCGGGCCGGCACCGACGCGGGCGTGAATGCGGCGTCGATCAGGTCGCCCTCCACCGCGTCGGAGACGGCATCGATGGCGAGCCGCGACTGGGCCAGCCGCAGGGCATCCAGATCGACGTCGGCCACGGTCAGGACGTGATCGGCGAAGGCGAACCGCCGCCCCCAGGCAAGCAGGTCGCCGGCTGCCGCGATGATCACGCTGCCGTCGTAGATCGCCCGCCCCGCCTCGTTGCCGACGAGGTTGGCGTAGACATACGCCGACGCGAACGCGCGGGAACCCTCCTGCACGAACCGCCGCCGAATCTCGTCCTTGCCGAACGCGAAATGGCTGGCCGAGGGGTTGAGAATCAGGTCGATGCCGCGGGCCGTGAGCGCCGCCCCGGGTCGATCCGCCACCCAGGCGTCTTCGCAGATCTCGAAGCCGACGCGCACGCCGCCAAAGGCGAACCGCAGGTCGCCGATCGCCACCGCGCCGCCCCCCACCATGACCGTGCCGCGGCGGCCCCGGATCCAGGGGCGGAACCAGCGGGGCTCGTAGTGGATGCCGTCGCCGGCGAGGTTCTGCTTGCAGGCGATGCCCGCGATCCGGCCATCGACGACGAAGGCAGCCGCATCGAACAGGCCGCTCTCGAAGCGGAGCGGCAGCCCCAGCGCCACGGCGATCCCCCGCGTGGTCGGGGCGATCTCGGCGAGCATCTCGAGGGCCTGCCGCTGCACGCCGGACGACTGGAAGGCATCCTCGCACCCGTAGCCGGTGATGCAGAGTTCCGGCAGGCAGAGCACGGCGACTCCGGCATCCCGGGCGGCGGCGATGGCGGCCACGATCCGGTCACGGTTGCCGTCCCAGTCGAGGGGCGTCTGGTTGAGGGCACAGCCGGCAACGCGGATCTGCTGCATCGTGGTCTCAGCCCAGCCACGACCGGGACGTGCGGGCGGCCTGCGCCGGTCTGCCTCCGGCCGCGGTCGGATCGCCGCTCATGGCCCGGTCAGCCCGGCTCTTCCAGGTAGGTGTAGCCGCCCAGGCCCTCTTCGTAGAACTTCAGGAACCGGCCCGCCTGGCTGTCGCAGATCCGCCCCTCGCGGACCGCCTGCTCGATCGAGTCGCGGAGCCGCTGGACGAGCTGGTTGGAATCGAACTCCACGTAGTCGAGCACCTCGCGGACGGTGTCGCCCTTGATCACCGCGTCGACCACCACCTCGCCCCGCTCATCCATGCTGACGTGCACGGCGTTGGTGTCGCCGAACAGGTTGTGGAGGTCGCCGAGGATCTCCTGGTAGGCCCCGATGAGAAACGCCCCGAGGTAGTAGGGTTCGTTCTGCCACGTGTGCAGGGGGAGCGTCCGCTTGACGTCGCGCCGGTCGATGAACTGGTCTATCTTGCCGTCGGAATCGCAGGTCACGTCGCCGAGCACCGCCGCCTGGGTCGGCCGCTCGTTCAGCCGGTGGATCGGCATCACGGGGAAGAGCTGCTTGATCGCCCAGCTGTCGGGGATCGACTGGAACAGCGAGAAGTTGCAGAAGTAGGTGTCGGAGAGGGCGGCTTGCAGGCCCTCGAGTTCCTCGGGCACGTACTCGAGCGTCTTGGCGAGTTTGCAGATCCGCCGGCAGATCGCCCAGTAGACGTTCTCCACCGCGGACCGCTGGTCGAGCGGCAGGTAGCCGCTGGAAAACAGATTCATCGCCGTGTCGAGCGACTGCTGGGCGTCGTGGTAGCTCTCCAGCAGGTTTCGCACGTTGATCCCCTGATACGCCTCCCAGAGGTCGTGCAGCGGCTGCTCGGCATCCGCCGCCGGCTCCGTCACCTCCGCGCTGCCCCCCTGCTCCGACACGCCGAGCACGCCGAAGATCAGCATGCTGTGGTAGGCCACCACGGCCCGGCCGCTCTCGGAGACGATCGTGGGGTGGGGCACACCCGCCTCGTCGCAGGCGTTCTGCACGTGGTAGACGACGTCGTTGGCGTATTCCTGGAGGCTGTAGTTGACGCTCGACTCGAAGTTGGTCTGCGAGCCGTCGTAGTCGACCCCCAGCCCGCCACCGACGTCGAGGTAGCAGAGGCCGGCCCCCCGCTTCGCGAGTTCGGTGTAGATCCGCGACGCCTCGTTGAGCGCCCCCTTGATGTGCCGGATGTTGGTGATCTGGCTGCCCTGGTGGAAGTGGAGCAGCTGGAAGCAATCCTCCATGCCCCGCGAGGCCAGCAGGTCGAGGCCCTTCAGGAGCTCGCTCGCCGTCAGCCCGAACTTGCTGCGGAAGCCGCCCGACGATTGCCAGCGGCCGCTGCCTCGCGTGGCGAGCTTCACCCGCATGCCGATCCGGGGGCGGACGCCGAGTTTCTCCGCGTACTCCAGGATCAGGTGGAGCTCGGAGAACCGCTCCACGACGGGGATGATCTTCCGCCCGATCTTCTGGGCGAGCATCGCCGTCTCGATGAACTCCGCATCCTTGAAGCCGTTGCAGATGATGGGGGTGTCGTTGTCGGCGAGGGCGATCACCGCCAGCAGCTCCGGCTTGCTGCCCGCCTCCAGGCCGAAGCGGTAGGGCTTGCCGAAGCGGAGTACCTCCTCCACGACCTGCCGCTGCTGGTTGACCTTCACCGGGTACACGCAGCAGTAGTCGCCGCGGTAGCCGTTCTCCCGCATCGCATTGGTGAACACGCCGTGCAGTTCGCCCAGCCGGTGCTGGAGGATCTCCGCGAAGCGGAGCAGGATCGGCAGGTCGATGCCCCGCACCTGGAGGCGGTCGACGAGTTGCTTGAGATCGATGCTCTTCGTCGGATCCTTGTCCGGGTGGACGAGCAGGTGCCCGTTCGGCCCCACGGAGAAATAGCCGTTGCCCCAGCGTGCGACCTCGTAGAGATCGGCGGCGTCCGCGGTGCTCCAGTGCTTCAGGTCGAGATCCACCGCCATTCGAGGCCCTCGCAAGCGAACAGGGGACTGCCGGTGGCTGGGATCGTCCGGGATCGCCATCGCCACCACGATCCACAGCGTCATCCTGCCTCGCAGAGTGTAGCGTTGCTCGGGCCTGGGGCCATGGCAATCCGCCGCGGCATCACCGCCTCAGACGCGGACCCGCGTCCATCCGGGCCGGGCGACGATCGCCGCCATCGCCAGCCCGCGGATCGTCAGGTCGGCCGCCATCGCCAGCCATGCCCCCCGGGCGCCCAAGCCCATGCCCTCGAGCACGCCGAAGCCGCCGGGGAGGTGCACCTCGCCGCAGGCGAGCAGCAGGGCCAACGGCAGGCGCACCGCCACGAGTCCCAGGAAATTGACGACGAGCGGCGGCCGGGTCGCGCCGCCGCCGCGGAGGCCGCCGGAGAGCACCATCAAGAGCGCCAGCGGCGGCTGGGCGAAGGCCACGATCCGCACCAGTGCCGCCGCCAGATCGGCCACTTCCGCCCCCGCACCGTCCCCCGCGAACCAGGCCGACAGCGGCGCCGCATACCGGAAGAAGGCTGCCCCGACGAGGCCCATCAGCAGGGCGGCCGATCCAGCCGCGAGCCAGACACCTTGTCGGGCCCGCCGCTCGTCGCGGGCCCCGAGGGCCTGCCCCGCCAACGTGGCGGCCGCGACCTGAAACGCGCTCCCGGGCAGGAAGGCGAGCGACTCGATCGTGACGGCCACGGCGTGGGCCGCCGCATCGACGTTGCCGAGCCGATTGACGATCGACAGGAAGGTGAGATGGCAGGCGGCATTGGCCGCGGCATCCATGCCCGCCGGCACGCCCACGCGGACGATGCGCCGCTGCCACGCGAGATCGGGCAGCCAGTCGGCCGCCCGCGGCCGCAGGCCCCGGGCGTTGCCGGCCACGATCGCCAGCACGACGGCGGCCCCGCACAGGTAGCCGGCGAGCGTTCCCCAGGCCAGCCCCTCCCAGCCCAGCCGCGGGAGGCCGCCGGCCCCCGTCGCCAGGGCGAAACTCGCCGCCGCGTTGACGACGTTCACGACCGACATCGACACCAGCCCCGCCACCATGTCGCCGGCCCCGCGGAGCGCGGCGACCCCGACCCAGATCACCGCCATCGCCGGCAGCGCGGGAAGCACGATCGCGAGGTAGCGTTCTGCCAACAGGCTGCTCTCGGGCGGGAGCCCGAGCGCCGCCACGATCCTGCTGCCCCAGACCACCGAGAGGATCGCCATCACGAGCGTCGGGGCGATCGCCACGAGCCCGCACTGCGCCAGGGCACGACGAGCCGCGGCCGGCTCGCCGGCTCCCACGTGCCGGGCGACGAGCGCGGTCACCGCGGCGGTCGGCAACGCGAACAAAACCGGCAGGAAGGCCAGGCAGTAGGCCACCAGTCCCACGGCCGCGAGCGGCTCGGCCCCGGCGAACAGGTTGCCGGCCAGCCACTTGTCCACGAAACCGACCGAGAGCGCGAGCAACTGCTCCACGAGCACCGGGACGACGAGCCGCACGAGCGGCTTCACCGCACCGGCGGAGCGGGGCCCGCCGCGGCCCGGCTCGCCTCGCGTGGCCGCGGTCAGGCGAACAGCTCCTTGATCACCTTGCCGGAGTTCGCGATCTTCATCGGCCGGCCATTCTTCGCCGTGAACGTGGTCTCCAGCGAGATGCCGAGCGCCTTGAGCACGCTTGCCATCAGGTCCTGCGAGGAATAGGCCTCCGACACCACCTCCTTGCCGTCGGAGCTCGTCTCGCCGACGACCACGCCCCGTTTGAAGCCGCCGCCGCCCACGACCACGCTCCAGCTCCGGGCCCAGTGATCCCGGCCGCCGCCGCCGTTGATGTTCGGGGTGCGGCTGAACTCGCCCATCCAGATCACGACGGTGTCGTCGAGCAGGCCCCGGTCGGCGAGATCCGCCACCAGCGCGCTCATCGCCTGGTCGAGCACCGGCAGCTTCTGGTTCTGGAGGGTGGGGAAGATGTTGGCATGGTTGTCCCAGCCACCGAGATCGACCTCGACGAACGGCACGCCCATCTCGACCAGCCGGCGGGCCATCAGGCAGCCCTTGCCGAAGCCGTTGTTCCCATACCGCTCCTGCACGTCCTTCGGTTCCTTGGCCACCTTGAAGGCGTCCATCTGCGAACTGGTCATGAGCTTGACCGTCTTGTCGAGCACCTTGGCGTGGTCGTCGGCCGAGGCGCCCCGCCGCTCCTTGATGAATCGGCTCTCGATCGTGGCCAGCATCTCCATCCGCTGCGCGAGCCGCGTCGGATCGACGCCCATGTCGAGGTTGCGGACGTTGCCGTTGGAATCGACCACGAATGGCGCCCAGGTCATGCCCAGGAACCCGGGGCCGACGCTGCCACTGCCCACCGACACGAAGGGCGGAATCTCGAGCTGTGGCACCTGCTCGGCGAGTTCGTGCGCGATCACCGAGCCGTAGCTTGGGTGCTCGACGTTCGGGTTGGGCACGTAGCCCGTGTGCATGTAATAGCGGCCGCGCATGTGGTCGGCCTCGCGGGTGCTCATCGACCGGACCACCGCCATGTGGTGCATCTGCTGCGCCATCAGCGGCATGTGCTCGCAGATCTGCACGCCGTCGGCGCTGGTGCCGATCGGCTTGAAGGGGCCGCCCGTCGCCGCCCCGGGCTTCAAGTCCCAGATGTCCATGCTGCTGGGGCCGCCTCCCATCCAGAGCATGATCGCGGCCTTGTGCCGCTTCTTCATGTCGGTGGCGTTGGCGAGGATCGAACGGGTGAAGGCGGTGGCCGGCGCCGCCAGCGCCGCGGCGCCCGCGAGGTGGTTGAGAAAGTGCCTGCGGCTCATGCCGTCCGGAAGGTCGATGAATCGCGACATCGTGCGGCTCCCCGAACGTGGCTGGTGGACTGCTGCCTCGTCACCCTTCGTCCTTCAGTATCGTCTATCCGGCAACCGCCCGCCAGTTGACGGCGCGGCCGTCCAACCACGCTCAGTGCTTGATGATGAACTCGTTCGAGTTGAGGACAGCCCACCAGACGTCCTGCAGGGCGCCGATCACGTCCCCCTTCCGGGCCGCCACCATGCGGTTGGCCACGGCGAGTTCCGCCTGAGAAGGCTTGCGGGCGAGGGCCGCGAGGTAGAGCATTTCGATCTTCGCGGCGTTGCTCATCGAGCCCGACGCCACCTTGTCGAGGAAGCCCCCCTTGCCCGTGCTGGTGGCGCTCTTGACCAGGTCGCCATTGAACATCATCAGCACCTGCGGAATCGATCCGTTGAACGTGGTCGCATCGTCCCCCTCGTCGGTCCCGAAGGCGATCACGAACTGCGACAGCCAGGTGTCCTTCTTCTTGGCGGCCTCTTCGCCGCGGGCGGCCTGATCGGCCTCGGTGGCGGTGAGCAGCGATTCGTAGAGTTCCTCCGCGTGCATCTGCCGCAGGTAGAAGTGGGTGAACTTCGGCTTCTCGCCGAGGGCCGGATCGTCGCGAACGTTGGCGGCGGTGGTCCTGCTCGACAGCGCATACGGCTCCGAGAGCACGATCCAGCGGGCCAACTCCTTGAGATCGAAGCTCTGGCCGCGAATCATCTCCGCCAGGGCGTCGAGCAGCTCCGGATGCGACGGGGGATTGTGCTCGCCGAGGTCGTCGACGGGCTTCGTGAACCCATAGCCGAGGAAGTGGCCCCACATCCGGCTGGCGATCGCCTTGGCGAACCAGGGGCTCGACTTGATCAGCTTCGCGAGTTCGCGGCGGCGGTGCGCGCCGTAGGACGTGCCGTCCTCCATGTGGCCCGGTAGGAAGCCGCTTTTGGAGATCTCGGTCCCGTCGATGAACACCGGATACGCCACCTTCATCAGGCCGTTCCGCAGTTCGTAGTAGAGCTCGGCCTCCTCGGGATGGCCCCCTTCGCCGGCGAAATCCTCGTCCATCAGTTCCACCCACTGCACGTCGTCCGTGCCCCCCCGCTTGCGGAGCGCCCGGGTCTGGCGAAAGAAGGCGTTCAGTTCCCAGAACTGGTTCTGCTTGCCCTTGTTGAAGGGGTGGTTGTGGCATTGCGTGCACTGCACCTGCAGGCCGAGGAACACCTGCGCGGTCTTCGCCGTCGCCTGCACGCCGTTCTCGACGCCCATCTCCTCCATCTTCCCGCTGAGGAAGTTGGTCGCGCCGTTGAATCCATCCACGTCACGGCGATTCGCATTCGCGCCGGTGGCGGTGACGAGTTCCTCCATGAAGCGGTCGTAGGGGATGTTCTTGGAGAAGGCCCGCCGCAGGTACTGCCGCATGCCAGGGCGGTTCACCCGCTCGTTCGCCAGATCGCGGCCGATGAGCACGGTCGTCCAGACGTCGGTCCAGTGCCGCGCATACTCGTCCACGTAGTCGTCGCCGAGGAGCCGGGCGACGAGGTCGGCCTTCTTCGTGGGCGACTTGTCGGCGAGGAAGGCCCGCAGTTCGCCGAGGCTCGGGATCCGGCCGATGAGGTCGAGGTGCACCCGCCGACACCACTCCCCGTCGGTGGCCTCCGGCGACGGCTGCAGGCCCGCGTCGGCCCACGCGGCGGCGATCTTCTCGTTGATCTCCTTGACTTGCCGGATGCCGTAGTGCTCCGCCGGCTTCCGCTCTTCAGCGGCGACCGGCGATCCGGCAGCAAGCGCGAGGCAGCCGCAGGCGACGAGACCTCGAAACGCAGCCTGCATGGCGACCTCCACGACGGTGGACGGGTGCTTGAATCCCGACCGTCAATTCTAGTCACCGCGACGGGCAGGGCCTAACCCCGGGCACGATCGTCCGGCATCGAAGCCCGGCCTGCCGCGCCCCCTGCCGCCGTCAGGTCGCGACCGGCCTGGCGGCCTCGACCCGCGGCTTCTGCGGCTTCGCCGCCGACTCCGGGCCGACGAACTCGAGGATGGCCCGCGGGCCGGCGTCCCCCAGCCGCGGCGTGGCCAGCTTCAGAATCCGGGTGTATCCACCCGGACGATCCACGAACCGCGGCGCGATCTCCTCGAACACGATCCGGGCCGCCTTCTTGTCGCCCAGCAGTTGCACCACCCGCCGCCGCGCCTTCACGGCGGGCGCCATGGCGTGGGCCCACTGCCTCCACTGGTCGCTCGTCCGCCACTGCTTCCACGCGGTCGAGTCGCGATCGGCCGACGTGCCGAACGGCCGCGCCTTGTCGGCAGCCGCGAGGCCATGCTTGGCGATGGTCACGCAGCGCTCCACGAGGGGCCGCACTTCCTTCGCCTTGGCGACGGTCGTGACGATCCGACCGGGCACCTTCGCGGCCCCGGGCTCGTCGGCATCCACCTTCTTGGCGGTGAGCATGAGGGCGGAGGCGAGGTTCCGCAGGAGGGCCCGCTGGTGCGACGGGCTACGGCCGAGCACTCGGCCTTTGCGACGGTGACGCATGGTGTTGTCCTTCGTGGATGGGTGTCGGGGGGTGCCGAGCGAGCCTCAGGAAGCCGCTCCGGCGGGCACGTGCATGCCGAGGTGCAGACCCAGTTCGCGGAGCTTCTCCTCGATCTCCTGAAGCGTGGTATCGCCCAGATTCCGCATCTCCAGCATCTCGTCGCGGCTTCGGGCCACCAGGTCGCGGAGCGTGGAGACGCCCGCCTCCTCGAGGCAGTTGCTCGCACGGAGCGAGAGCCGAAGGTCGCTCACGAGCATGCCCAGCCGGCTCTCGAGCGGAGCCTCGACGGCGAACAGGTTCGCCACGCCGGGCAGGGGAACCGCCGCGCCCGGCTTGGTGTAGCCGACGAACGGGTTGAGGTGCTTGCGGAGGATCTTGGCGGCCTCGACCAGCGCCATCTCGGGCGTGACGGTGCCGTCGGTCCAGATCTCCATGGTGAGCTTGTCGTAGTTGGTCTTCTGGCCGACGCGTGTCTCCTCGACCTCGTACTTCACCCGCGTCACCGGGCTGAACACCGCGTCAACGGGAATGATGCCGATTTCCTGGGAGGCCTGGCTGTGCTCGCTCGACGGGACGTATCCCCGGCCATTCTCCACGACCATCTCGAGCTCGAAGGGCACGTCGTCGGTGAGCGTGGCCAGCACGAGATCCTTGTTGATCACCTCGACGGCCTCGTCGGTCTGAATGTCGGCGGCCGTGATCGGCCCCTTGGTGCTCTTCTCCACGCGGAGCACGCGGGTCGAGTCGCTGTGGTTCTTGACCACGAGGCTCTTGACCGCGAGCACGATGTCGGTCACGTCCTCGAGCACGCCCTTGATGGTCGTGAACTCGTGCAGCGACCCGGCCAGCTTGATCTGCGTGACGGCACTCCCCTCCAGACTGGAGAGCAGTACCCGCCGGAGGCTGTTGCCCACCGTCGTGCCGAACCCGCGCTCGAACGGTTCCGCAGTGAACTTGCCGTAGGTCGACGACAACGACTTGGGGTCGGCCGTGACCGCACCCGGCAGCTCCAGACCACGCCAGCGGATATGCATGCGAAACTCCTTAAATCACTTGGAACAAAGTTCGATGATCAGGTTGGCCTGCACCGGGATCGACACATCCTCGGTGGCCGGCAGGCGGTCGACCCGCCCCTCCGGAATCGGGCCCTCACCCCGCGAGAGAAACTCGGGCACGTCGCGGCGAAACTCCGCCAGCGCCGCGTGCACCAGTTGCAGGCTCTTGGCCCGGTTCTTCACCCGCAGCAGGTCTCCGGCCCTGACGAGATAGCTGGGGACGTCCAACTTCCCGCCGTTGATGGTGATGTGCCCGTGCATCACGAGCTGCCGGGCAGCCGCCCGGGAGGGGGCGAAGCCCAGCCGATGCACGACGTTGTCCAGCCGCCGCTCGAGCAGCGACATCAGCACTTCGCCCGTGTTGCCCTTGCCCCGCTCAGCCCGGGCGAAGTAGGTGCGAAACTGCCGCTCCAGCACGCCGTAAAAATGCTTCACCTTCTGCTTTTCGCGGAGGTGGATTCCGTAATCGGTCGGCTTCGGGCGGCGCTTCTGCACCATGCCCGGGGGCGTCGGCCGGCGCTCGATGGCGCACTTCGGCGTATCGCAGCGGCTCCCCTTGAGGAACAGCTTCAGGCCGTCACGGCGGCAGAGGCGGCAGACAGGTCCGGTGATTCGTCCCATGGGGTTCGGCTACTGGATGAGGAAAGGAAGCGGGATGATGTGAAGGACTGGATGACGAAAACAGGAAAGCGGCGCGGATCAGACCCGCCGCTTCTTCGGTGGCCGGCAGCCGTTGTGCGGAAGTGGCGTGACGTCCTCGATGCTCTTGACGTTCATGCCGGCAGCCTGGAGCGCGGTGATCGCGCTCTCGCGACCACTGCCCGGGCCCTTGACACGAACCTCGAGTTCTTTGACGCCGAACTTGGCGGCCTTCTCGGCGGCCTGCTGGGCCGCGCATTGGCCGGCGAAGGGCGTGCCCTTGCGGCTGCCCTTGAAACCGCACGTACCGCCGCTCGCCCAGCAGAGCGTGTCGCCCCGGGTGTCGGTGATGGTGACCGTGGTGTTGTTGAAGCTGGCGACGATGTAGGCGATGCCCGCCGTGACGCTCTTCTTCTTGGCCTTGGCGACTTTCGACATGCTGATGAATCCGTGGTTCGGGAAACTCGTTCGTGTGCGTGGACTGCGACCGGCAGGGCTTACTTGAGATCCTTCACGCCCTTCTTCCCGGCAACCGTCTTCTTGGGACCCTTCCGCGTGCGGGCGTTGGTCCGCGTCCGCTGGCCGCGAACGGGCAGGCCCCGGCGATGCCGCAGGCCGCGGTAGCTGCCGATGTCCTTGAGCCGCGAGATGTTCTGCGCCACCTGGCGACGGAGCTGGCCCTCGACCGTGTAGTCCTTGTCGAGCAGGGCCGCGAGGCGGGCGAGCTCGTCCTCGTGCAGATCGCGGGCGTTACCGAGCGGATCGACCCCGGCCTTGTGGCAGAGTTCGCGGGCCACGCGCTGCCCGACACCGTAGAGGTATTGCAGCGAGTAGACCGTCTTCTTCTCGGAGGGGATGTCAACGCCCATCAGACGAGGCATGGTGTGATTTCCGTTGCGTGTTCCCGGCGACCTTCGTCACCGTTGGATTGTTTCGTACCCGTTCCGAATCCTGTGCTTGCCGGCCGCAGTGGGCTTCGGGGTGGCGATCGACGCCATCCCGCGAGCTCGCCCCGGCACCGCGCCCGCCCCGGGGGTTCCGGAACGAGGGACGCTCCAGCCACGATTGACCTTCACCCCTGCCGCTGCTTGTGCCGGGGGTCGGCGCAGACCACAAAGACGACGCCGCGGCGCCTGACAATCTTGCACTTCTCACACATCCGACGGACGCTGGCGCGGACCTTCATGGACGAACTCGTGACGATGGCCAGGGCTGGCCTGGAACCGGAAACGGGACTTCGAACCGAGCCACAGACTATAAGATCGCCGCGGAGGGGTCACAAGGGGGTGGTGAGAATCCTGTGATCCGCACGAATTCGCCCGCTCGCGGCAGGCCCCGCCCTCAGCCGGCGGCCTGAATCGGCTCCAGCTGCTCCCCGGCAGTCGGCGGGGCCGTGAGCACCATCGGCCCGTTCTCGGTGATCGCCACCGTGTGCTCGAAATGGGCGCTCTGCCGGCCGTCCACGGTCGATTGCGTCCAGTGGTCGGCGAGCGGGCGGACCTTCTTGGAGCCCATGTTGACCATCGGCTCGACGGCGATCACCAGCCCCGGCTCCAGGTCGAAGTCGTGATTCTTGCGGAACGCGGGGGTGCAGAAGTTGGGCACCTGTGGATCCTCGTGCATGCCCCTGCCGATGCCGTGGCCGACGAAGTTCTCGACCACGGAGAAGCCGTGATCGCGGACGTACCGGGCCATCTCCGTGGCCACGTCGCTCCAGCGGTTCCGACTGGCCATCAGCTCGATCGCCAGCTGCAACACCCCGGACGTGCAATCGAGCAGCCGCTGCACGTCGGGCTCGATCTCGCCCACCGGGTGCGTGATCGCGGAATCGCCGCACCAGCCCCCGAGGCTGCAGCCCGTGTCGATGCTCACCACGTCGCCGGGCCGCAGCTGCCGCGGCCCCGGAATCCCGTGCACCACCTCATCGTTCACCGAGATGCAGCAGACGGCTGGAAAGGGCACCTTGCCCGGCACGCCCTTGAACAGCGGCACCGCCCCATGCTCGACAAAGAACTTCTCGACCGCGGCGTCGATCTCACCCGTCGTCACCCCGGGACGAACCATCGACTTGGCGACCTGATGAGCGCCCCAGACCACCAGGCCGGACCGGCGCATGAGCGCGATTTCCCGAGGAGACCGAAGATTGACCACGACGCACACACCTCCAGACCAACCCGCCGGACGACACTGCCACAGGCCCGAAGTATACCGCCGGCGCCGCGCCGAGCGACCGCGATCACCGCGTGCGGGCCGCCCGCTCGAAACGCTTCACCGCGGCCTTGACCCGCTCGAAGATCTCGTCGGCCGTGCCCAGGCCGTCGATCGAGGCGAGCTTGCCCTGCTGCGCGTAGTAGTCGAGCAGCGGCGCCGTCTGCACCTCGAAGCTCGTGATCCGCTTGGAGAACACCTCCGGATCGTCATCCTCCCGCTTGCGAGCGAGCATCCGCCGCACGAGCTCGTCACGCGGCACCGCCAGCTCGATCACGCCGTCCACGCTCATCGCCCGTCGTTCGAGCAGGTCATCGAGCGTCTCCGCCTGGATCAAGGTCCGCGGGAAACCGTCGAGCAGGCAGCCGGTGCGGCAGTCGGGCGCCTGCAGCCGCCGGCTCACCATGCCCACGATCAGCTGGTCAGGCACCAGCCTGCCCTGGTCCATGTAGGAGGCGGCGTCGATGCCGGTCGGCGTGCGGGCCTTGACCTCGGCCCGCAGCATCTCGCCGGTGGAGAGATGCGGCACCTTGAGCAGATCCACCAGCCGCTGGCACTGCGTGCCCTTTCCTGCACCTGGTGGCCCGATGAGCACGATCCGCATGGCTGGTCCAGGTCGCTCTCGGGAAGGTGCCTCGGCCGCCGGCCGCCGCTCCCATCGACGCGTCGGCCCGGCCGCGGCCCACGCGTCACTCGGGACGGGGGTCAGCTCTTTTCGAGCAGGCCGCTGTAGTTCCGCATCACG
Source organism: Pirellulales bacterium (assembly GCA_040397585.1). Lineage (GTDB taxonomy): Bacteria > Planctomycetota > Planctomycetia > Pirellulales > UBA1268 > QWPN01. The sequence goes on along the minus strand of JBBAVS010000012.1, from coordinate 31,432 downwards.
AGGTGGCTGTCGATCTTCTGCACGAGGTCGAAGGCCACGCTCACCGCGATCAGAAGCCCTGTGCCACCGTAGAAACTCGCGATCTGGGCCGGAATGCCCAGCGCCCCGCCCACGATCGTGGGAATCACGGCGACGAGCGAGAGGAATCCCGCCCCGACATAGGTGATCCGTTCCATCACCCGCTCCAGGTAGTCGGCGGTCCGCTTGCCCGGCCGATACCCCGGAATGAAGGCCCCGAAGTTCTTGAGATTGTCGGCCATCTCCTTCGGGTTGAAGGTGATCGCCGTCCAGAAGTAGCAGAAGAAGTAGATCAGGGCGATGTAGCAGAGGTTGTAGAGGAACGACTGGCCGCGCATGAACGAGTCGTGCAGCGTCCGGAGGAGGTCGCTCGTGGGGAACGCATTGCTGAGGTACTGGAACAGCAGTTGCGGGAAGAGCAGCAGCGAACTGGCGAAGATGATCGGCATCACGCCCGCCTGGTTGACGCGGAGCGGGAGATACTGCCGCGTGCCGCCGTACACGCGGCGGCCGCGGACGTGCTTGGCGCTCTGCGTGGGAATCCGCCGCTGGCCCTGGGTCATGAACACCACGCCCGCCACCACGCCGACGAACAGAGCCGCGAGCACGAGCAGCGTCTCCACGCCCATCTTGCCACCGCCACCGCCGAGCTCCCAGGTCGTGTCGCTGCCCAGTTCGACCAGCGCGCTGGGCATGCCCGCCAGAATGCCCGCCATGATCAGCAGGCTGATGCCGTTGCCGATCCCGAACTCGTCGATCTGCTCACCGAGCCACATCAGGAAGATCGTGCCCGCCGTCATCGTCATCACCGCCACGAACTGCCATGCCAGCGGCAGGCGGCCATCCACCAGGAAGGCGGGCGAGATCAGCGACTGCTCCCCGACCCGCTGCGACGCCAGGAAGGCCACGTAGGCCCAGCTCTGCACGATGCAGATCAGCACCGTGGCGTAGCGGGTGTATTCGTTGATCTTCTTGCGGCCGGCCTCTCCTTCCTTCTGCAGCCGTTCGAGCGGCGGCCAGACGGTGCCGAGCAGTTGGAAGATGATGGATGCCGAGATGTAGGGCATGATCCCGAGACCGAAGATCGTCGCCTGCGAGAGCTGGCTCGCCGAAAACACCGCGACCGTCCGCAGGAGTTCGCCGATCCCGCCCGACTCCTTGGCGAACTGGTTCATCACGTTGGCGTCGATGATCGGCAGGGGAACCTGCCAGCCCACCCGATAGATCGCCAGAAGTCCGAGCGTCAGCAGGATCTTCTGCCGCAGTTCGGGGATCGTGAAGATGACACGAAGCTTCTCGAGCACGGGATGGACTCCTGCGAGGAACGCGACTACCGGAAGCCCTTACCCTACCCGGCGACCGGCTTTTTCCGCGATGCCTTCTTGACCTTGCGAACCACGGGAGCGGGTCCGGGCAGCACCGTCACCGTGCCGCCGGCGGCGAGGATCTTCGCCTTGGCCTGCTCGCTGAAGTGATGCGCCGAGACCTTCAGGGCTTTTCCGATCTCACCGTTGCCCAGGATCTTCACCTGCTGCCAAATGCCCTTGGCAAGGCCGGCTGACCGCAGGGTCTCGGGCGTGACCTCGGCGCCCGCCGCGAACGCCTCGGCGAGGCTCCCGACGTTCACGGCCTTGACGATCATCCCGTAGGCGTTGTGGAAGCCCCGCTTGGGGATGCGACGGATCAGCGGCGTGCCGCCGCCTTCAAAGACCGACGGAGACGACCAACCGGCAAGCTGGCCCTGGCCCTTGTTGCCGCGACCAGCCGTCCGGCCGCGGCCGGAGCCGGGACCACGGCCCACGCGGAGCCGCTTGGTGTGCTTGTGGATGCCCTTGTTGACGTCGTTGAGCTTCATGGCTGAATGCCTGGATGGAGGGCCGCGGCGCGCGGGATGGTTCAGGAGAGCGAGATACCGCGGAGCCGTTCGACTTCCGCCTTGGTCCGGAGCTGCTTGAGGGCCTCGAGGGCCGCCTTCACGAGGTTGACCGGGTTGGTCGAACCATGGGCCTTCGTGAGCACGTCGTGGATGCCGGCCGACTCACAGACGGCCCGCACCGCGGCGCCGGCAATGATGCCCGTGCCCGGACCGGCGGGAAGGAGGATCACCTTGGCCGTCTCGTAGCGGCCCTCCACGCGATGCGGGATCGTGCCGCGCTCGACCGGCACCTCGATCAGGTTCTTCATGCCGTCCTTGATCGCCTTCTCGACGGCCGGGGGCACCTCGTTGGCCTTGGCATAGCCGCAGCCCACCTTGCCGCGGCCATTCCCCACGACCACCAAGCCGGCGAAGCTGAAGCGACGACCACCCTTCACCACCGTGGCGCAACGGCGGACCTTGACCACTTTCTCGGCGAACTCGCCGGATCGGGATTCTTTGCCAGTGGACACGAGGATCAACCTCCGAGAGTGTGCGAGCGGACTTGCCGGCGAGGGATGAACGGGATCTGGGTGAAGAGGATCAGAACTGCAGCCCGGCGGCGCGGGCAGCTTCGGCGAGGGCGGCCACGCGGCCGTGGTAGCGGAACGCACCGCGATCGAAGCAGACCTGGCTCACGCCTGCGGCCTGGGCCCGCTCGGCAACCGCCTTGCCGATCGCCTCGGCGGCCTGCTTGTTGCCGCCGAATCCGAGCCCGTCGCGCAGCGTCGTGTCCATCGAACTGGCCGACGCGAGCGTCCGGCCGGTCGAGTCGTCGATGACCTGAGCGTAAATGTGCTTGTGGGTCCGAAACACGGTGAGCCTCGGCCGCTCCGTGGTGCCGCGAATGGAGCGACGAACACGGAACCGGCGACGCTGCCGCTGGCGGAGAATGCTGCGGGAATGATCCATGAATGATGCCTTTTACTTCGTGACCGCCTTGCCGGCCTTGCGTCGGACCTGTTCGTTCTCGTAGCGAATGCCCTTGCCCTTGTAGGGCTCCGGCTTGCGGAGCGACCGCACCTCCGCCGCGAACTGGCCGACGAGCTGCTTGTCGATCCCCTTGATCGTGATGTGCGTCTGGTCGGGACAGGTGACCGTCAGCCCTGCGGGAATCTTGACCTGGAGCTCGTTGGCGAACCCGACGCGGAGCTGAAGCATGTCCTTCTGAAGGGCCGCGAGGTAACCGACGCCGACGATCTCGAGCTTCTTCTCGAAGCCCTTCGAGACGCCTTCGACCATGTTCGCCGCCAGCGCCCGCGTCAGCCCGTGCACGGAGCGGGCCAGCCGGCCGTCGCCAGCGCGGCTCACGGTGATGGCACTGGCAGCCGCATCCACCTCGACCGCGACGGTCGGGTGCAGCGAGTGCTCGAGCTTGCCGAGCGGACCTTCCACCGCGAGCGTGCGGCCCGAGACGGACGCCTTCACACCCTTGGGGATCGACACAGGAGCCTTACCAATACGCGACATCGCCTGCCTGACCTTTCGGACTACCAGAGCTCACAGAGAACTTCGCCGCCGAGCTTCTTCTGCCGGGCCTCGCGGTCGCTCACCACTCCGCTTGAGGTGGAGAGGATCGAGATGCCGAGCCCGCCGAGCACCGGGCGGAGCCGGGCCGACCGGCTGTACACCCGTCGCCCCGGGGAACTGACCCGCCGGATGTGACGAATCAACCGCTCCCCGTTCGGACCATACTTGAGTTCCAGCTGGAGCCGCGGCACGGGGTCGGACTCGACCTCGCGCCAATCCCAGATGAAGCCTTCACGCTTCAGCACTTCCGCCAGGCCACGCTTTACCTTCGAACTCGGCACGTCAACGGTGGCGCGTTCGACGCGCACCGCATTGCGGATGCGGGTCAGCATGTCGGCGATCGGGTCGGTCATCATGTCAGCAGGGCCCTTTGTCTAAATCCAGCCTTTGATCTGGCCTGAAATCTCGCTCGTTGGTCTCGTGTCGGCTTTGGGCGGTCGTCCACCCCACAGGTCTCGTGGCTCACCAGCTCGCCTTCTTGACGCCCGGGATCAAACCCTGATCGGCCAGCTTGCGGAAGCAGATTCGGCAGGTGCCGAACTTCCGATACACCGCCCGCGGACGGCCGCAGAGCATGCAGCGGCGGACGACCCGCGAGGAGTACTTCGGCTTCCGCTTGGCGGCGGCGATCTTGGATTTGCTTGCCATGATTCAGCGTGCTCTGGGGACGTGTTCGTTGGTTCGAGGCAGGTGCGGGTGGTGAATCGGTGCCGGGCGGCCGCCGTCAGGCGGCGTCGCCCTCCTTCTTGAGCGGCATGCCCATCGCAAGCAGGAAACGCCTGCAGGCGTCGTCGGTGCGGGCGGTGGTGACGAAGGTGATGTTCATGCCTTGGGGCCGCGTGAACTTGTCCGGGTTGATCTCCGGAAACACCATCTGCTCGGAGAGCCCGAGGCTGTAGTTGCCATGACCGTCGAACGCGGTGCTCGACAAGCCGCGGAAGTCGCGCACCCGGGGCAGCGCCACCGACACGAGCCGGTCGAGGAACTCATACATCCGCCGTCCGCGGAGCGTGACCTTGCAGCCGATCGGCAGGTTCTCGCGGAGTTTGAATCCCGCGACGGCCGCCTTCGACAGGGTCGCCACCGGCTTCTGCCCGGTGATCTGCGTGAGCGCCCCGATCGCCTCCTCGAGGAACTTCTTCTCCGTCACCGCGACGCCCACGCCCATGTTGAGCACGATCTTCACGAGTCTCGGGATCGCGTGCGGATTGCCGGTGCCGAGCGCCTCGGCCAACTGGGGCCGAACCGTGTTGGTGTAGTGGTCGAGCATCCGCGGGTTGCCCGCGGGCTCCACTGCCGTCGCTTCGGCCGTCTTGCTCTTCTTCGCCATCGTCTCCGATCCCTTCTCAATCCCAGCGGATGCGTTCTTGATTCCAGCGGTTCGTTCTGAATGACTGCGGATGTCTTGTTGATGCCGTGCTACTGCCCGGTGCCCGTCCGGTTACGCTCCGGCCGGCTTGCGGGCCTTCGCCCGCCCCAGGGTTCCGAGGTCGGCGCCGCAGGCCCGGCAGACCCGGGTCTTGCCGCCATCGGTCGCCACCTTGGCTCCCAGCCGGGTCGCCTTGCTGCAGGCCGTGCAGACCACCAGCACGTTCGATGCGTCGATCGGCATCTCCTTGCTGAGCCGTCCCCCCTGAGGGTTCTTCTGGCTCTTGCGGATGTGCCGGTAGACGCGGTTGATGCCCTCGACGACGATCCGCCGACGGCCCTCCTTCTCCGGCAACACCTGCAGCACCTTCGCCCGGGTGCCCTTGGCGTTGCCCGTCCGCACCTCGACCATGTCTCCCGATCGGATCAGCATCACACCACCTCGCTCGCCAGGCTGACGATCTTCATGAAGTTGCGGTCGCGAAGTTCGCGAGCCACCGCTCCGAAGATGCGCGTGCCCTTGGGGTTCTTGTCGTTGTCGATGATCACGCACGCGTTCGCGTCGAATCGCACATAGCTGCCGTCTTCGCGGCGCGTCGGCTTCTTGCAGCGGACGATCACCGCCTTGACGACCGCCTTCTTCTTGACGTCGCTGCCCGGGATCACGCTCTTCACGCTGCACACGATGATGTCACCGAGGCCGGCGGTCCGCTTGCGGCTGCCGCCGAGCACCTTGAAACACATCACTTCCTTGGCGCCGGTGTTGTCCGCGACGTTGAGCCGCGTTTGCATCTGGATCATGTCGCGCGTCCTTCCGTCGTGGTGGCAGTGCCCGTGGCCGCAGCCTCTTCAGCCTTCGCGGCCGTCTCCCGGAGCTGGGTCGCACGGGCACCGCTCCGCAGCGAGGCCACGTCCACCGCCGTGCTCTTCTCGACGATCCGCACGAGTTCCCAGCGCTTCAGGCGGCTCTTCGGCCGGCACTCGATGATCTCGACGAGATCACCGACGTGCGACTCCTCGTTCTCATCGTGCACGTGGCAGATCGTGCGCCGGTGCAGGATCCGCCCATACTTCGGATGCCGGACGATGCGCGGAATCTCCACCCGCCGCGTCTTGCTCGCGGCGTCGCTCGTCACGGTGCCCGTTTCCACTCGCTTCGGCATGAACTCGTTCCTGGGAAGGCCTCTGGGGTCTCGTCGATGTCGCTCAGTTGCCGCTCTGCGTCCGCTTCTTGAACTCGCGTCGCGTGGCCACCCGGCCCTTGGTCACGGACCGCAGTTTGGCCCGGCCGCTGGCGTGGTGCTTCTTGGCGTGCTTCTCGTGCCGCGGCGACGCGTCCACGGCCTCGGCCTCGGCGGCCGGGGCGAGCACGCCCCGCTGGGCGAGGATCGTCTGGCACCGGGCGATCGTCCGGCGGTGCTTCCTGATCTCCGTGGGCGCCGCCAACTTCTCCGTCTGCGCCTGGATCCGCAGCCGAAACAACGTCTCGGACGCGTCCTTCCAGACGAGCCGGATCTGCTCGTCGGCCATGTCACGAATCTCTTTTGCCTTGGTCATCGGTGTCCCTTACATCACCCGTCGCTTCACGAATCGAACCCGGATCGGCATCTTGTGCGCGAGCCGCGCCATGCAGATCCGCGCCGCATCTTCCGTCACGCCACCGATCTCGTAGAGGATCATGCCGGGCTTGATCACCGCGGCCCAATACTCCGGCTCTCCCTTGCCCTTCCCCATGCGGGTCTCGAGCGGGATCGACGTGATCGACTTGTGGGGGAACACGCGCACATACAGCCGTCCCTCCGTGCGGAGGTACTGCTGGGCCGCAATACGGCCTGCCTCGATGGTCGCCGCGGGAAGCCATCCCGGCTGTTCGGCCTGAAGACCGAAGTCGCCGAAGACAACGCGGTTCCCGCGGGAGGCGTCACCTCTTATACGACCTCTTTGGCTTTTTCGGTGCTTGACCCTCTTGGGCATCAGCGCCATCGCCAGTCTCCTCGTACATGCCTTGGTTGACCCACACCTGAATCCCGATGTTGCCCTGCGCCGTGGGAGCCTCGCAGAACCCGTAGTCGATCTTGGCCCGGAGCGTCGAAAGCGGCATCGCACCGGCGATCGCCTTCTCGCACCGCGACATCTCGGCGCCGCCGAGGCGGCCAGCCAGCTGGATCTTCACGCCCCGCGCACCCGCGTCCATGGTCGTGTCGAGGGCCCGCTTCAGCGTGCGGCGGAAAGCCGCCCGCTTCGTCAGCTGGTCGGCGATGTCCTCGGCGATCAGCTGGGCTTGAATCTCCGGCCGGCCCACTTCCTCCACCTTGAGGTTGACCCGCCGGCCGAGCAGCTCCTGCAGTTCGTCCTGAAGCCGGTCGACCTCCTGCCCCTTGCGGCCGATGATCACGCCCGGCCGGGCACAGTGCAGGATCACCTTGACCTCGTCGCGGGTCCGCTCGATCTCCACCTTGGGGATCGCGGCGGCGCGGTACTTCGTCTTGAGGAACTTGCGGACCTTCACGTCCTCGAGGAGGAGATCCTTGAAATCTTTCTTCGAGGCGTACCAGCGGCTCTTCCAGGGCTCGGTGATGCCCGTGCGGAACCCGGTGGGATGGACTTTTTGACCCATGATTTACTTCCTCACTCCCCCGCGTCCTGGGCGGCCGCCGTGGCGACCGTGTCGAGCGACACCTTGATGTGCGACATCCGCCGCTTGATCCCGAAGGCCATGCCGCGGGCCCGGGGCCGGATCCGCTTGAACATCGGACCGCCGTCGATCCGTGCGTCGACGACCACCAGGTCGTCCACGCCGGGAGCCTGCTGATGCTCGGCGTTGCCCAGGGCGCTCTTGATCACCTTCTCCAGCATCCGAGCGCCGCGGTGGGGCTGGAAGCGGAGGATGTCGAGCGCCTCGTCGGCGAACTTGCCGCGAACGAGATCGGCCAGCGCCCGCACCTTGCGGGGGCTGATCCGAGCGTATTTGTGGGTCGCTGTGTAGGCCATGGCTTATCTCGTTGCCGCGGTCACTTCCCCGCGGGCGCCTCCTTCACCTTGCCACCGTGCCCACGGAACGTCCGCGTGGGCGAAAACTCGCCGAGCTTGTGGCCCACCATGTCCTCAGAGACCAGCACCTTGATGTGCTGCTTTCCGTTATGGACCATGAACGTGAGTCCGATGAACTCGGGCACGATCGTGCACGACCGCGACCACGTCTTGATCGGATCCCGCTTGCCACTGGCAAGCTGGGCCTCGACCTTCTCGAACACGCGGGGGTCGACGTACGGCCCCTTTTTGGCACTGCGTCCCATGGATTACCTCAGCTTCAACTGGCCGTAGCGGCGACTCTTCCGCCGACGAATGATGGCAGCGCCCGACGGCTTGCGGGGCTTCCGCGTGCCGCCACCCTTGGCGCTCTTGCCGGTCGGACTGACCGGATGGCGACCGCCCTTGGTGCGACCTTCACCACCGCCGTGCGGATGGTCGATCGGGTTCATGGCCGTACCGCGGACGTGCGGGCGAATGCCCATCCACCGCGAGCGGCCCGCCTTGCCAAGACGGACGTTCATGTGCTCCGAGTTGCCGATGGCCCCGATGGTGGCCCGGCAGGCGGCCGGCACGCGGCGAATCTCGCCCGACGGCAGCGTGATCTGGGCCCACTGGGCCTCGCGGGCAACGAGCACGGCCGACGAGCCAGCCGACCGGCAGAGGCGTCCGCCGCGGCCCTGCTGCAGCTCGATGTTGTGGATCTGCATGCCGAGCGGGATGGCCGACATCGGCAGGCAGTTGCCCACTTCCGGCGGAGCGGTCTCGCCGCTCATCAGCGTCACGCCAATCTTCAGGCCCTCGGGCGCCAGGATGAACCGCTTCTCGCCGTCGGCGTAGTGGACGAGCGCCACACGGCAGGTGCGGTTGGGGTCGTACTGGACCGAGTGGACGACGCCGGGAATCCCGTCCTTGTTGCGACGGAAGTCGATCAGGCGGTAGTGCTGCATGTGGCCGCCGCCACGATGCCGCGAGGTGATCTTGCCCTGGTTGTTCCGGCCACCCTTCTTCTTCTTGCGCAGCCGAAGGGCCTTCGGCGCCTCGGCTCCTGCCGTCAGTTCGGCAAAGTCGGAGACGCTGGCGCCGCGGCGGCCGGGACTCGTCGGGTTGTAGGTGCGGATGCCCATGATGATGTGTGCTGGAGGAGTGCGGTGCGGCGAATCAGAACAGGTTGATCTTGAAATCGGGCTTGAGCGTGACGATCGCCTTCTTCCACGCCTTGGTGCTCGTGCGGCGGACGCGGCTTCGCCGCATCTTGCCCACGCGGTTCTGCACCGCGACCTTCGCCACCTTGACGTTGAACATCTCCTCGACGGCCCGGCGGATGTCGGCCTTGGTGGCCTCGCCGACGACCTCGAACGAGTAGGCGTTGTGGCGGTTCGCCCGGTGCATCCCCTTCTCGGTCACGAGCGGGCGGACGATCACCTGATGCGGGCCGAGCCGCGGCGAGAGGGCTGGGGCGGGTGCGATGGGAACAGCCATGGACTACTTCCCCTCCTTCTTCGCGGCGCGGGCCGCGGGCTTCTTGGCAGCCTTCTTCTTGCCGCCTTCGGCGGGCGTGTTGGCCGCGACGGCCGACGCCCGAAACGCGTCGATCGCGGCCTTGGTCATCACGATCGACCGCGGCTGCAGGATCGACCAGGCATTGAGTTCCGCCACCGGCGACACCGACACGCCTTCGATGTTGCGGGCGCTCTTCCAGAGGGCGGCATCGTGCTTCTCGGGAGAGACCAGCACCGTGTTCTCACCCAAGCCAAGCTTGGCGAGCATGCCGGCCACGACCGACGTCTTCGGCTCGCTCACCGCGAGGGTGTCGATCAGCTTCACCTCGTCGTCGGCGATCCGCGAGGCGAGCGCCATCCGCGCCGCCTGCTGCAGCGCCTTGCGGGGCATCCGCCAGCCGAAGTCGCGAGGCCGCTTGGCGAAGATGTGGCCACCGCCACGCCGTGTGCCGCTCCGCCGGGCGCCGGCACGGGCGTTGCCCGTGCCCTTCTGCTTGTAGAGCTTGCGGGTCGAGCCGGCCACCTCGCCGCGGGTCTTGGTCTTCTGCGTGCCCTGCCGCTGATTGGCCTGGTACATGACCACGGCGTCGTGCAGCAGCTGCTTGCTCACGCGGGGAGCGAGTTCGGCGGGATCGATCTCGTACGAGCCCACCTGCTTGCCCGAGATGTCGTAGACGGCGAGGTTCACTTGCCACCAGCCTTCTTCTTGCCGGTCGGAGCCGCCGGGCCGCCGACCTTGCGGAACTTGTTGGTCTGCATCACCGTCACGTACGAGCCGATCGGCCCCGGCACGGCACCGCGAATGACGAGGAGGTTGTTCTCCTTGTCGATGCGAACGAGCTTCACGTTCCGCATCGTGGACCGCTCGTTGCCGTAACGGCCCGCCATCCGCTTGCCCTTGAACACGCGAGCCGGCGAGGTGTTCATGCTCGTGCCACCCTGATGGCGGTGCACCTTCTTCACGCCGTGGCTCGCCCGCTGGCCCTTGAAGCCATGCCGCTTCATCACGCCGGCGGTGCCACGACCCTTGGTCGTGCCCGTGACATCCACGAAATCGACTCCCTCGAACAGGTCGACGGTGAGCACCTGGCCAACCTCGACGCCTGCATAGACGCCGCGGAGTTCGCGCACGAATCGCTGGGGCTCGCAGTCGGCCTTGGCGACGACGGCCACACCCCCCTCGGCCCGCCGCTTGGCACGCCGGCTGTCGAGCTTCGCAACCTGGCCACGAACGCTCTTGCTCGCCAGCCGCCGCGGCTTGTCGAGAAACCCGATCTGCACGGCGGCATAGCCGTCGCGGTCGGCGGAGCGGACGAGCGTCACGGGGCACGGACCGGCTTCGATCACGGTGACCGGCACCACGGCGCCGTCGGCGTCAAAAATCTGGGTCATCCCGACCTTGCGGCCCAAGAGGCCCTTACGGCCGGCTTTCTCAGGACTTTTTGTCGATGCAGCCATGATGTGTTGATCGCCGTCGCGACACCGACCCTGCCGGCGACCGTGGTAACGGTCGCCGCGGCTCTGTGCCTCGCGTTCACGCTCGAAGCCGTTGGCTGCGGGAGCGAAGGAAACCTGCGTTTCCAGCCTTACCCGCAACGCCTTCCAAGCATGCCCTGTCGTGCGCTCCTGTGATGAACCTCGTATGAAACGTGACGGCCGCGGCCGTCCACAACCTACCTCGAAGAAGCCTTGATCTTGATGTCGACGCCGGCGGGCAGGCTCAACTTGTTGAGCGCCTCGATCGTCTTCGCCGTGGCCTGGATGATGTCGATCACCCGCTTGTGCGTGCGGATTTCGTACTGCTGCCGGGCCTTCTTGTCGATGTGGGGGCTCGAGAGGACCGTGTACCGCTCGATCCGCGTGGGAAGCGGAATGGGGCCGTGAACCTCGGAGTTCGTCCGCTTCGCGGTGTCAACGATCTCGGCCGCGCTCTGATCGAGCACGGCATGGTCGTAGGCCTCCATGCGGATGCGGATGATTTCCTGTGTCGGGCCGGCCACGGCAATACTCCCAGTCGTCTCTGTCAGTCGTCTCTGTCGCCGAGGGCCCGGATCGGCAAACGCGATCCCGGACCATCTGCATCGTTCGATTCGCAGCCGGACTTTCGAATATCCTCGGCGGATATCGCGTCCGGGCCGAAAAGCAGCCCCGCGAGGAGCCCTATTCCAAGCCTGCCCACGCGAAAACCCGGAAAAACCGAGGCCGGCGGGCAGAACTGCGGCGAGAGGGGAAATCTAAATGTGGGCGGGGTTGATGTCAACACACCGGAAAAATCGGCTCGCCCGCTTCGATCCTCCTCACCACACTCCGCGCCATGCCGCCGCATGATCAACCGCCGACCATCCTCCTGATGGGGGTGTCTGGCACCGGCAAAACCGCCGTCGGCCGGCAGCTCGCCGGCCGGCTCGGCCTGCCGTTCCTCGACACCGACGGCCTCCACGCCCCGGCGAACGTGGCGAAAATGCGGGCCGGAACGCCGCTCACCGACGCGGACCGAGCCCCGTGGCTCGAGGCCGTGGCGGCGGAGCTTGGGCGAGCGACCCGTGCGACTGGCGGGATCGTGGTCGCCTGCTCGGCGCTCAAACGGGGCTACCGCGACCTGCTTCGGGCGGCCGCCCCCACCCTCCGAGTCGTTCATCTCACCGGTTCGCCGAGCCTGGTGCGCCGGCGACTCGAAGCCCGCACCGGGCACTTCATGCCCCCGAGCCTGCTCGACAGCCAGTTCGCGACGCTCGAGCCGCCCGGGGCCGACGAGCATCCGCTCGTGGTCGAGGTGTCGCGGCCGATCGACGAGATCGTCGAGGAGATCGTGGCGGCGGTTGCCACGGGCGCGTGAGGCAGCAGTTCGGGCCCCGATGCGAACAAGCCGGACACCGCAGGTTGAAAACCTGCGGCCACTTTCCGGCAGCACAGCACAGTCCAAAAGTCTACGGCCATTGTCCGGCTCGACGAGCGCGGGGCTGCCCGTGCCCGGGAGCCGGGCTATGGAAGCAAGCGCAGGCAGGATGCCGAAGCGCAGCGGACATGCAGAGAGCCGAGGCCGGGAGGGCCGAGGCGAACGTCCGGCGACGGGCATGGGCAGCCCAGCGCGGGGCAGCCACCAGATCCCCATCGCTTACGCGATTGGGCTTCCTGAGGCATGAGCGCTATACGAAGGCCTCGGCCGTCTCCGCCGGTGCGGGGCCGTACTTCAGCGGGGCCATCGTGAAGCTGGCGCGACCCTGGCTCACGCTCCGCACCGCAGCCGAATAGCCGAACATGCTCGCCAGCGGGGCCTCGGCCGTGAGCACCGTCGCCGGTCCCCGGATCTCCGTCGCCGTGATGATCGCCCGCCGCTGCTGGAGGTCGTTGATCACGTCGCCGAGATGCTCCTCCGGCACGCTCACCTCGACCCTCATCACGGGCTCGAGCAGCACCGTGCCGGCCGCGGCGAGCATGTTCTCGATCGCGTCGGCGGCGGCGATCCGGATCGCCACGTCGCCCGGCGGCGGCTCGGGGATCGGGCTCTCCAGCACCGTGATGCGCACGCCCCACAGCGGGCAGCCCTTGAGGCCGCCCCGCTCGGCGCTCTCGCGGACCGACTGCGTCATCGTGGCGGCGATCTCCGCCAGGGCCTCGTGCTCCGGAAACCAGCCCTGCTCGACGCTCACGGGAGACTGCTCGTCGGTCGGCACGGCGGCGAGCGTGACCGTGGCCACGAGCGTCTGGCCGGCCACCTGCCGGTTGGCCTCGCCGCTCACGCGGACCGCCTTGCCGAGCGTTTCCTTGTAGCTCACCCGCGGCTTGTGGACGCGGCACTTGAGGTTGAAATCCCGCTCCAGCCGGTGCCGGATCACCTCCAGGTGGAGCTCGCCCATCCCCGAGATCAGCGTCTGGCCCGTCTCCTCGCTCTCGATGGCCCGGAACGTCGGATCCTGCCGCTTCATCATCTCGAGCGTGTCGGCGAGCTTCTTCCGCTCCAGGCTGGTGTCGGGCTCGATCGCCATCGAGATCACCGTCTCGGGAAACTGGATCGTCTCGAGCACGATCGGCTCGGCCGCATCGCAGAGCGTGTCGCCGGTCACGCTCGCCCGCGGCCCGATCACGCCCACGATGTCGCCCGCGAAGGCCTCCGCGATCTGCTCGCGGCGGTCGGCCTGCACGTGCCAGAGTTGGGCGACGTTTTCCTTCTTCTGCTTGAGCGGGTTCCAGGCCCGGCTGCCCGCCTTGAGCGTGCCCGAGTAGACCCGCACGAAATACAGGTCGCCGTGCTTCTCCGCGATGATCTTGAACACGAGCCCGCAGAACGGGGCCTTGGGGTCGGGTTTCCGCGTGATCGTGGTGGGCGTCTTGGCGGCGGGATCGAGCCCCTCCACCGGCGGCACGTCGGCCGGGCTCGGGAGATACCAGGCCACCGCGTCGAGCACCGGCTGGACGCCGATGCAGTCGAGGGCCGAGCCCGCCAGGATCGGCACGACCTTCCGCTCGATCGTGGCCTGGCGGATCGCTTTCCGCATCAGCTCCGGTGGGATCGGGGCCTCGCTCATCGCCAGTTCCGCGATCTCGTCGGAGAAGTCGAAGAGCGTGGACACGAGCTGCTCCCGGTAGAGGGCCGCCTCGTCGGCCAGTTCCTCTGGAATCGCCGCAGCCGTCACCCGGATGAGCGCCTCGCCGCCGGCGAGCGCCTCGTCCTTGGGCGGGAACGTCAGCAGCTTCATCTCCACGAGATCCACGATCCCGCGAAACGAGTCCTTCACGTGCGGCGGGCCGAGCCCCTGGGGCAGATGAAGGATCAGCGGCTTCGCCCCGAGCCGCTTCTCGATCTGGGCCACGGTGCCGAAGAAATCAGCTCCCTCGCGGTCGAGCTTGTTGACGAGCGCCAGCCGGGGCACGCCGTACTTGTCGGCCTGCCGCCAGACCGTCTCGCTCTGGGCCTCCACGCCCTCGCGGGCCGAAAACACCACCACCGCGCCGTCGAGCACCCGCAGGCTCCGCTCCACCTCGGCGGTGAAGTCGACGTGGCCGGGCGTGTCGATGAGGTTCACCGTCACATTCCGCCACTGGAACGACACGGCAGCGGAGTAGATCGTGATCCCCCGCTCCTGCTCCTCGGGGTCGAAATCGGTGATCGTGGTGCCGCGATCGACCTCGCCGAGGCGGTGGCTCGTCTTGGTGAAGAACAGCATCCGCTCGGTGAGCGTGGTCTTCCCGGCGTCGATGTGGGCGACGATGCCGATGTTGCGGATGTTTTCGAGGGTGCGTGCCATCACATCTTCTCGACGGTGCCGATCCCGAGGAGGTCGAGGCCGCGGCGAAGGACCCGGCCGGTCAGGTCGCAGACCGCCAGGCGGCTCTCCCGCTCCGTCCCCTCGGCCTTGAGGACGGAGAGCGAATCGTAAAACGTCGAGTAGCAGCCGGCGAGATCGTAGAGCCAGGCGGTGAGCACGTTCGGCCGCGCGTCGGCCTCGACGTCCTCGAGGGCCTCGCCGAAGCGGAGCAACTCCAGGGCCAGGGCCCGCTCCTTCGGGTCTGACAACAGCACGCCGTGACATGCCCGGCGCAGCTGCTCGCGATCGATGCCCCCCTTCGTGAAGATCCCCTCCACGCGGGCCACGGCATACTGCATGTAGGCCGCGGTGTTGCCGGTGAGCTGCAGCATCTTGTCGAAACTGAAGACGTAGTCGGTGGTGCGGTTCTGCGAGAGGTCGGCGTACTTGATCGCCCCGATGCCGACCGTCTCGGCGACGTGGCGGCGATCCGCGGCGGTCATGCCCGCCCGGCCCTCGTCGCCCGACCCCACCACGGCGGCGGCCCGCTCCACGCCCTCGTCGAGCAGGGCCTCGAGCCCCACCGTGTCGCCGGCCCGCGTCTTGAAGGGGCGGCCGTCCTCGCCGAGCACGGTGCCGAAGCCGACGTGCACCAGTTCCACGCCCTCGATGCCGGGTAGTCCCCAGCGTCGGGCCGCCTCGAACACCTGCTCGAAGTGCTCGCTCTGGCGGTGGTCCACCACGTAGAGAATCCGGTCGGGCCGCCAGTTCTCCAGCCGCCAGCGGATCGTGGCCAGGTCGGTCGTGGCGTAGAGAAACGCCCCGTCGGCCTTGCGGATGAGCAGCGGCGGCGCGTCGTCGCCGCGGAGGAACACCCCGACCGCCCCCCTGCTCTCCCGAGCGAGGCCCTTGGTCGTGAGATCGTCCACCGTCGCGGCCAGCAGCGGCTGGAAGAAACTCTCGCCGAGCGTGTGGTCGAAGCCGACGTGCAGCCGCGCGTAGATCCGGTCGATCTCGCCGCGACAGGCCGGCATGAACTGGTTCCAGAGGGCCCGATTCTCGGGATCCCCCTCGTGGAGTTTCGCCGTCTCCGCCAAGACTTCGCGGGCGGCGTCGGGATGCTCCGCGGCGAGCGCCGCCGCGGCCGGGTCGGCGGCGAGTTCCTCAGGTCTCGCGTCGGCCACCTTGCGGACGAGCCGGTAGAGCCGGCCGAGCTCCGCGGTGGGATCGGCCGCGAAGGCGGCGTCGTCGCGGCAGTGCTTCCAGCCCCAGAGGATCATCCCGAACTGGGTCCCCCAGTCGCCGAGGTGGTTGTCGGTGATCACGTGGTGGCCGCGAAACCGCAGGATCCGCGCGATCGCGTCGCCGATCACGGTGGAGCGGATGTGCCCCACGTGCATCGGCTTGGCGACGTTCGGCGAGCTGAAGTCCACGACCACGGTCAGCGGCTGCTCCACGCCCGCCACGCCGAGCCGGTCGTCGGCCACGGCCCGCGCGACCGCCGCGGCCAGCGCCTCGTCCTTCACCCGCACGTTGATGAACCCCGGCCCCACCGGATCGCCGGGGGGCGCGAACAGGTCGCCGTAGCCGGGGGCCGCCTCCAGCCGCCGCGCGATCTCCACGGCCACGTCGCGGGGCTTCTTGCCGGCCTTCTTCGCCAGCGCCATCGCCATCGTGCCGGAGTAGTCGCCGAACTTCGCGTCGGCCGTCTCCCGCACCTGCTCGACGAGGCCCTCGATCTCGTCCGGGCCGATCGCGGCCAGGCCG
This sequence comes from Pirellulales bacterium, assembly GCA_040397585.1. GTDB lineage: Bacteria > Planctomycetota > Planctomycetia > Pirellulales > UBA1268 > QWPN01. The sequence continues at coordinate 15,056 of JBBAVS010000012.1, read as the reverse complement.
TCGGCCGCAAGCTGCTCCAGGGCGTGGCGAAACGCCCGCCGCAGGGCCGACCGGAAATTGACCCGGTCGGCAACACGCGCCTCAGCCGTCATCGGGAACCGGCCCCGGCGGTTGGCACGGGCACCCGGGTGGCGTCGCTCCAGAGGTGCTCGAGGTCCCAGTACTCGCGGGCCTCCGCATCGAACAGGTGCACGACCACGTTGCCGTAGTCGAGCACGATCCAGCGGCCCTCCTCGTAGCCCTCGGCACCCCGCTTGCGGTCCTGGTGCTCCTTCTTGAGCACGGCCTCGATCTCGTCGGCCATCGCATGCAGCTGGCGGCGGCTCGCCCCCGTCGCGATCACGAAGTAGTCGAAGACCGGCGTGATCTCCCGAAGATCCAGCACGCGGACATCCGTCGCCCGAGTCTCTTCGGCCACCCGCGCGGCGGCGAGGGCGACAACGCGGGCACGGTCGGTCGCAGCGTCGGGGCGGGAAGTCATGGTCGGGATTGTAGCCTTCCGGCCGCGAGGGCGATCCCGTGCAGGACGAGATCGGGGATTTCCGTGGCCTCCGCCAGGGCGTCGCGGACGATGCCCCGGGAGCCGCCGGTGAGGAAGAGCTGCGGCCGAGGGCCCACCACCGCGGTTGCCTCGGCCACCAGCCTCGCGACCGCGCCCCGCATGCCGAAGCCGATGCCGGCCGCGATCGCCTGCTGCGTGTTCCGCCCCGGCATCGCGGGAACCGCCCCGGTATCGAGGTCGGCCACGGCCGGCAGCCGGCTCGTGCCCTCGGCGAGGGCGCGGGCGAGCAGGCCCGGCCCCGGCAGGATCGCCCCGCCGAGAAACCGCCCCTCGGCCGACACCAGGTCCACCGTCGTGGCGGTCCCACAGTCAACCACCACCGCCGGCCGGCCGGGCTCCTTCGCCACGGCCACGGCGGCCGCGGCGGCCACGCGGTCAATGCCCACGCGGCCAGGTTCGTCCACCTCCACCGCGATCGGCAGGTGCTCCCGCATCACCCGTCGTTGCCGCAGCAGCCGGGGGCCCGTCGCCGTCACCTCCGCGATCGCCGCCTCGAATCCGACGGCCGCGCGGTCGTGCACGCTCGCCACGAGCACCAGCGCCGGCCCCGCGGCCACCCGCTCGAGCCACTCCCGGAGGTTCTCCGGCCGGAACTCGCGGCTGAGCAGGTCCTGGCGTCGCGACATCTCCGGCAGCCCCGTCGCGGTGAGGCCCGCCCCGACGGCGGCCAGCTTGATCCGCGTGTTGCCGACGTCGGCCACCACGATCGTCTCGCCCGTGGCCGTCATGGGGTCTCCTTGCGACGATCGAGCTCCGCGACCACCGCCCGCAGCAGCAGGTCGAGCCCCTGCCCGGTCACGGCGCTGACGCCGATCACCTCCCGGCCGATCTCCTCCGAAAACCGCCCGCGGATCTCGGCGGCGCCCGGCAGTTCGCTCTTGCTCATTACCACGATCTCGGGCCGCTCGCCGAGCGCGGCGTCGTAGAGCGCGAGCTCCTCGCGGATGGCCCGGTAGTTGGTCAGGGGATCGCTGCCGTCCATGGGCAGCGGCTCGACCACGTGCACGATGATGCCCGCCCGCTCCACGTGCCGGAGAAACTCGTGGCCCAGGCCCACCCCCAAGTGGGCTCCTTCGATCAGGCCCGGCAGGTCGGCGAGCACGAAGCTCCGGTCCCGCGACACGTCCACGAGGCCGAGAATCGGCGTCTTGGTGGTGAAGGCGTAGTCGGCGATTTCCGGCCGGGCCCGCGAGAGCCGCGAGAGCAGCGTGCTCTTGCCGGCGTTCGGCTTGCCGACGAGCCCCACGTCGGCGATCACCTTGAGTTCCAAGAGGAGCCGGCGAACCTCCCCCTTCACGCCCGGCGTGGTCTGCCGTGGCGCGCGGTTGATGGACGACTTGAAGTGCATGTTGCCCCAGCCGCCCGGGCCCCCCTTGGCGGCCACGATCCAGTCGCCGGGCGTGGCGAGGTCTTTGAGCACGAGCCCGGTCGTCTCGTCCATCACGATGGTGCCCGGGGGCACGAGGAGCACGAGATCCTGCGCCTTTCGGCCCTGGCAGTTGGCCGGCCCGCCCGACTCTCCGTGCGCTGCCCGCCACTGCTTGCGGTGGGCGAGCGCGGCGAGCGAGTCAACGCCCGGCTGCGCCTTGAGGATCACGCTGCCGCCATCGCCGCCGTCGCCGCCGTCGGGGCCGCCCAAGGGGATGTATTTCTCGCGGCGGAAACTGCAGATGCCACGGCCGCCGTTGCCGGCGGCGACTTCGATCTGCACGCGGTCAACGAACACGCCGGCACCTTCGCAACGTCACCGGGTTCGCCGCCCAACTCGTCAGGCCGAGGGGCCGGACACCACGTTCACGCGGCGGCCTTCGCGGTCGAACGACACCACGCCGTCGGTGAGCGCGAACAGCGTGTAGTCGGTTCCCATGCCCACGTTGCGACCCGGCTGGAACTTGGTGCCCACCTGCCGCACGAGGATGTTGCCGGCCCGCACGGCCTGGCCGCCGAACTTCTTCACGCCCCGCCGCTGCGCGTTGGAGTCGCGACCGTTGCGGCTGGAACCCTGACCCTTTTTGTGTGCCATCGACGGAGATCCTCGTGCTGAGCGATGTGCCGGGCCTGCCGTCACTGGCGGCGCCGGAGAATCGGGAGTCTACACCCGCTGCCGGCTCGAGGGCAGGCCGGCTGCGGTTTGTGGCTGAAAACGGGGCGAATCCCGGGTCAGAGCCCCGCGGCATCGGTCTCGTAGCGGAACACCCAGGCGTAGTCGACGCCCTCCTCCTGCTTGATGGCCGTCGCGTAGAGCCCGGGCCCCCGCGGCCCGAACAGCCCCTGGAGCACGAGGTCGCCGAGCGCCCGCGGCCGCAGGTCGTCACCCAGGGCTGCGATCCGCTCGCGCCGGGGATCGTCCGCGGGGAAGCTCTCCAGGATCCGCTTCTGGTCGTCGTCATCGAGGCCGTCGATCGCCGGCCGCGCCCGATCGAGCGCCGCCCGGGCGTCGCCGCTGCCGATCGCCGCCACGTCGGCGTCGATCGCGCGGAGCGTGGCCAGCCCGCGGGCCTTGGTGACGGCATCCGCCAGCCAGGGAATCCGCCTGCCCGCCGCCCCGAAGATCTCGGCGGCAGCGGCCCGCTGCGTGGCCACATCGGGCTGCGATTCGAGCGCCCGCACGATCGTGGCCAGTGAGGCGAGCGGTTCCCGCGCGATCGCGTCGGGGGTCAGCCCGATGGCCGCGAGGGCCACCTGCCGACGGGCCGCCTGTGCCGGGTCCACGGGCCCGGCCGCGGCCGCCGCGAGTTCCTCGATCGAGGCCACGCCGAGGTCGCCGAAGAGCAGTCGCAGCCGCGCGATCGGGTCGCGGGCCGCCTCGACCGCGGCCGCCTTCTTGAGCACGACCTCGAGCGGGATCAGGCTCGCGGCAGCGCCGGCGCCTGCGGGTTCCAAGAGGTCGGTCCAGGAAATCCCCAGGGCCTCGAGGCCCGCCAGGGGCTGCGCCTGGGCATGCCGCGGCCAGCCCGCCGTCGCGAGCAGGCGGCCCCCCAGGCTCATCCGCTCGAACAGGCCGGCAAACCCGATGCCCATCTCAGGAGCGCCGCCCGCCCGTTCGTCACCCGGCCGCCAGAAGTCGAGCCGCAGGCTTTCCAGCGTCTCCTCGATGTGTGCTCCGGGAGGGTCGGCCGGCTTGATCACCGAGCCGGGCCGCTGCCGCCAGCGGATGGCATTGGTCAGCCCGCGGACGTAGATCGAGAAGAAGTCGATCCGCGGATCGATATCCTCCCAGATCGCCACGCCCCAACGTTCCTCCCCCGGCTGGAGATCGGTGGCCGACATCTCCACGCTGTCGAAGAACCGGCGGTTCGGATCTTCCCGCTTCCGGATCGCCTCCATCGCGGATGGCACGAGCCGGTCGAGGTAGCCGCGATACGACGACAGGCCCTCGCCGTCCGCGACGGGCTCGAGGCTCTCCAAGACGAAGTGCGGTAGGAAGCGGATCGGGGTCTCGAAGGCTTCCGTCTGCCGCACCACCTTCTCCGCGGCTCCTTCGGCGGGGGCCGTGACCAGCCGCCGGCCGCCCACGTTCTTCACGCGATAGACCAGATACCAGATCCGCTTCCGCTGCATCTTCAGGTCGGTGGCAGGCACGTCCACGTCGAGCAGCCGCGGCGGCTTGAAGGCGAACTCCAGGCACCAGATATCACGCGGATACTCGCGGCCGCGTCCCCGCTCCACGAAGGTCGCGTTCGCCGGCGCCATCTGCGGCGTCCAGGCCAGGGCCGCCTGGCCCTGCGTGATCTCCACGACGTCGGCCCGCTGCAGCGCGTCGTCGGTGGTCTTGTCGGCGGGGATCACGGTGATCGCGCCGGCCGCGAGGCGGCGCACGCCCGCGGGGTCTGCGGCGCGCACGGTCGGCATGGCAGCCGCGACCGCCAGGAGCAGCAGCGTTGCCGGCCCGCGTGATGACCAGCGCGGGTCGGGGCGGCGCATGGCCGTCGAATCACTCCGCAACAACGCCGCGATCCTCGCCATGAAAGCCGCCGAACTCGTGGGCACGTTCCTTCAGCGCAAGCATAGTGATCATCGGCAGGTCCCACCCAAAAAGCCCATGCCCGGCGGCGGTTCGGCGTTTCGTGCCGGTCCATCCTGCCCAGGCCACAAGACCCGCAGGGTCTGCCGCGGCCCGGCCGGCCGGGTGGCCCCCTGGTGGCTGCGAGTCTGCGCTGGTCCGGCGCGGGATCAGGCGACGCGGCGGACGAGTCCCGTGGCCGCGGCCCGATCCACTTCGTCGGCCAGGGCGGCGTAGTCTTCGGCCCCGTTCGACTCGGGGGCGTAGTCGAAGATCGACTGGCCGAAACTCGGAGCCTCCGCGAGGCGGATGTTCCGGCGGATTCGCGTCTCGAACAGTCGGGCCTCACGCCAGGCCGGATGCCCGCCGCTGCCCCCGCTGCCGCCGAGAAACGCCCCGACATCGCGGCCGATCTCGCCGGCCAGCCGGGTCGACGCCTCGTACATGCAGAGGACCACGCCGAGCAGCCTGAGCTCGGGGTTCACGTGGTCGGCCACCAGTTCGATCGTCTCCAAGAGCTTGCTGAACCCATGGAGCGCGAGGAAGTGGGGCTGCAGCGGCAGCAGCACCTCGCCCACCGCGGCCATGGCGTTGAGCGAGAGCAGGCCGAGTGACGGCGGGCAGTCCACGATGAGGTAGTCGAACCGGCCGTCCGTCGTGCCCTCGGCGGCACACCGGGGGTCGGCGGCGAGCCGCTGGCGGAGGATCGTCTCGCGGCCATGCGTGCCAGCCAGGGCGAGTTCCACGGCCGAGAGGTCGATGTGGGCCGGCACCACGCTCAGCGTGTCGGTGACCTGGACGCACGCCGCGGCCAGCGGCTGCCCCGCGGTGAGCACCTCGAAGGCGGTCGGACCGTCGGCCCCGGGAACCACGCCCACGTGGAGGGTGGCATGGGCCTGCGGATCGAGATCGATGAGGCACACGCTTCGGCCAGCGCGCGACAGGGCCACGGCGAGGTTCACCGACGTGGTGGTCTTGCCGACTCCACCCTTCTGGTTGGCCACGGCGATCGCGCGCATGCTGAGTCGTCCTCGAAGCCTGGGGGGCAGCGAGGGAGGATAGGAACGCCCCCGCAGGCCCGAAAGACCGGTTTCGGCCGCGGTTTTCCGGCGATCACCGGGCCGGAGCGGGCCCGGCGAGCGTGGCGGCCATCCACTTCCTCAGGCCCGGGGCCAGCCGTCCCAGGCTGATGCGGCCCGGCCTTCCCACCACGGTCACCGCCCCGGCCTGTTCCAGGTCGAAGGCGAGCACGGCCGTGGGCTCCGCGGCGCCGGCGGGAAAGAAGGCCAGGGCCACGTCCCACGCGGCGGGCGGGCGGCCTGCGGACGGCTCGGCCGTCCAGGCATAGTTCGAGTCCTCGACGAGTCCGTGGCGGAGGTGCACGAGCCCGCGCGCCTGCGACACGTCGGTGCGCGACGTGGCCAGGGGCCGGCCGCCGGCACCGGCTGGGCTCAGCCGCCAGGCTTCCACCCGCGGCGCCACCTGGATGGCGGTCGCGACTTCCGGGCCGAAAAACGCCAGGCAGCGCCGGGTCTGCGTCCACTGAAACCAGACCGCGAAGGCGGCGAGGCCGGCGGCGAGGGCGAGGATGGCCAGCACGAGCAGGGAGCCGGGGAGGCCGCGGCCTTCAGTGGCCCTCGAGCGTTGCATGGCTCCTGTTCCCTACGGGTTGCTGGCTGTGACGGCGGGGCCGCCGCTTCCACGCGAACGCGGCCGGAGATCACTGTATACTCGGCTGCTCGTTCGGCCGCCCGGCATGGCGGACCGAGAACGCAGCGGAGGCTTGGCATGGCGAACTCGTTCGATCCCTACCGTGAAGCCCTGGTGGTCGAAAACCTGACCATCTGGCCGGCAGAGTGCGAAGACTGGTCGGACGCCGACAGGGCCCGGGTCGAGCGGCTCTTGCATGCGAGCCCCCAGGAGGCTGCCAGTCTCGATTACGTCCGGCAGCACACCGGCTTCGCCCGGGTGATCACCGTGACCCCGGCGGACCTCGATCGCGTGAGCGTCGCCTGACCGTGAACGCCATTCGCCTCCACCTCCCGGGGGAGGATTCTGGGGTCGCCGCGGACCGCTCCTACGACATCGTATGCGGGCGAAATCTCCTCGATTCCGTGGGTGAACGCGTCCGCGGCGGCGGTGCCGCCAGGGCCGTGGTGATCGCCGACGCCGCGGTCGCCGGCACCCATGCCGACCGCGTCGCGCGGAGCCTCCGAGCCGCGGGCATCGAGCCGGCGCTGCTCACCGTCCCAGCGGGCGAGGCGTCGAAGTGCCAGGCCGAGGCGGGGCGGCTCTGGAACGCGTTCGCCGACCTCGCCGTCGATCGCCACACCCACGTGGTCGCCGTTGGCGGCGGCGTGGTGGGCGACCTCGCCGGTTTCGTCGCGGCCACGTTCGCCCGCGGGCTTTCCGTGTGGCACGTCCCGACGACCCTCGTGGCCCAGGTCGACAGTGCGATCGGCGGCAAGACCGGGATCAATCTCGACGCCGGCAAGAATCTCGTGGGCGTGTTCTGGCAGCCCGTCGGCGTGATCGCCGACATCGACACGCTGGCAACGCTGCAGGCCCGTGAGTTCGTCAGTGGCCTGGCCGAAGTGGTCAAATACGGCATGATCCTCGACGCCGAATTCTTCGTCTGGCTCGAGAAAAATGCCGCTTCTCTCGTGGGTCGCGACCCGGCGGCGCTGGCCGAGGCCGTGGCCCGCTCGGCAGCAACCAAGGCGTGGGTGGTCGAGCAAGACGAGCGGGAGACGACGGGCCTGCGGGCCGCCCTCAACTACGGTCACACGTTCGCCCATGCCTACGAGACCGTCGCAGGCTACGGCACGCTCCTCCACGGGGAGGCCGTGGCGATCGGCATGGCGCGGGCCGCTCGGCTCGCGGCTCGTCTGGGCCGCATCCCCGCCGAGATCGTGGCCCGCCAAGACGAGCTCCTCGGGGCCATGTCGCTCCCGGTGGCCCCTCCCGCCACCCTGCATGAAGCCGCCCCGCTGATCACGGTCATGGCCCGCGACAAGAAGGCGGTCAACGGCCGCCTGCGGTTCGTGCTGCCCTCGCGGATCGGTGCGGTCGATCTCGTCGACGGGATCGATGCCGATCTCGTCCGGTCGGTGCTCGCGACCTAGTCCCCCGCGATCGGCCCCGGAACCGGCCGGAAACCGGCACCAAACCGGCCCGCAGACCGGCCCTCCCGACCCCTGCAGCCCTCCCGGACGGCGCATCCTGCCGCCCCACTAACACCAAAGGGGGGTGGAGCGAATTGCCCCACCCCCCTGGGGCAAATCGCCCCAGTGACTGGAGCGAATCGCTCCACCCCGGGCCTCCCACCGCACCGCCTCCCAAGGGATGGAAGGTACCGAAAACCTGCTTTTCCCGAATAAAACGAGCTTTTCTCGTTTTTTTGCGAAGAGGAGGCCTCTGTGGCACGCGACGTGCATGTTCCCTTCGACGGTGGCGTGAATCGCCCCACGGCGAAGTCTGGTGGCCTGCCGGCCCCGGAACGAGCCGCGGGGAGATTCACACCCGAATGTTCGAAATCCATGCACTCCCGTGCGAAGGAGACCGCTCATGAATCACGTCCACGTGGTCGGCACCAGCCGGCCCGGCGGTGCGTGCTGGGCCCTCACGCAGGCCGACGTCCTGCTGTGTGCCCTGCCGATCGCCCTGTTCCTGTCGATCGTGTCGTTGGTGTGACTCCCACACCGGAGCCATCCCTGGTCAGTCCCGTTTCCCCCTCCCGTCGTCCATGAAAGAAGCAGGCATGCTCTCGCCCCTCTCGTCGTCCAACGCCCGTCCGATTCGCGTCATGTCCTCGCTGCTCGTGAGCTGCCTGATGGCAGTCATGGCAGTCATCGTCGTGGTGGTGGGCTGAGCCTTGGCCCGCCATCGAATCCAGTTATTCGCTTCCCTGTGCTCATCCCCTGCGGCTGAAACATGAACCCGAGTCAGCCACAACTTTCAGGTAGTTCCATGCGATCGTTCTTCGGTTCTCTCTTGTTCCGCGGGTCGTGCTCCGCGGTCACCGTCATCGGCGTCGCCGCGAGCGGTGTTGATGCCGCGGACCCGTCTTCGGGCTGGAGGCAGACCGCCAGCAGCAGCGTCGTTGGCGACTTCGCCGTCATGACTGACCTGGAGCCGCTCTCCCAGGTCGCTGCCATGCGGCGGGACGACCTCTCGGCCTCGCCAACAAGCGTCAAGACCTCCGCTTCCGCCGACACCGAACTTCGGACATCGGTGCCGGCCACGAATCGCTCCCGGTCGCTGTTCGGCAGCGGCGAGGTGTTCGTCAACTCGGCAGCCGTGCTGCCGCTGCTCATCGGCGACCTGGAACCGGCGGTCGCCCCTGTGTCGCGGCCCCTGTCGGGCCGGCTCGTCGGTGCCCGCCCATCGCTCCCGATCAATCGTGCTCCGCTCACGCTGGCTCCGCTGGCGCAGCGGATCGGCAAGTAGTCACCCGAGGCTGGTTCAGCGTCCTGTTCACCGCATTCGCCTTCCCGACTCTCCATCACAACCACAACAAGGCACTCCGGTCATGGAACTCCACACGGCAATCGGTTCGCTGCGGTCGATCGGCATCAACGAAATCGTGATCGTCGACGCCACCTGCGAGCGCTACGGCGACTTCGTGCTGGCCGCCCAGGCCGGCGAGGTCGGTGTCCACTTCTGTGTCGATGGCCGCTCGGCCGTCCGGCTCTCCCGTCGGTTCCGTGCCGACGCCTGGCTGGTGGCCGCGGAACTCCCCGACATGTCGGGCTTCGACCTCCTCGACATGCTGTCGCCGCACGTGCTGCAGGGCGACGTGGATCCGCTGCTCTCGGGCTCGCGGATCTCGCTCGATCGCGTCGGCCACGGCATGCGGTCCGGAATCTTCATCGTGTCCGATACCTATCGCCTCGAGGACGAGCAGCGGGCGCTGGCGTCCGGCGTGGCCGGCTACCTCGTCCGGCCGATCACACTCGACGTGATCCGCGCCTCGCGGATGCCGACCGACGTGCCGACGGATGCGGGCGTGTGCTGAACCCAGCCGGCGTCAACTGACCAAGCATCGATCCACACCACCAGTTCTTCCTTCTGTTCGCGGAGTTCGACCATGAGTCCTGCAGCCCCCTTCGATGCCCACGCCGGCAACCTGCCCAGCGTCGTGGTCGTGGACCCCGAGTTCAGCTCCTACGCGACCTTGGCCGCGAGCGCGCGGCTCGGCAATCTGCAGCTCCACCTCCGCTCGGCGGGCACCGATGCGATCCGGCTCAGCCGGCGGATTCACGTTGACGCCTGGATCGTGGCGGCCGAGCTCGACGACATGTCGGGGCACGACCTCGTGGAGCTGCTGAAGGGCGAGAGCCACGGCACCCCCGTGGCCATGGTGGTGGACGCGGCCCGCGGCCGCAGAAACACCGTGGACTCGGCGGCGGCCACGGAGGCCGGTGCCGATGTGGCCCTGTCGCATCCGATCAGCCTGGCCGATCTCGAGCGGCTGCTCGGGCTGCCGTCGGAAGATCTCGCCCGCGAGTTCGGCATGAACGGGTCGAAGCCCTTCGTGACGCTCCCGGTGGGCATCGGGGCGGCCGTGATTGCCATCGCCGTCCTGATGATCGGCTGACCCAATCCCTCAAGGCACGAACAGCCCGTTTTGCGGTTCCTTAGTCCTCACTTTTCCCAAATCATTGCGCTCTTCTTCCGGTCTTGTTTCTGTCCCTCCTAGTAGTGAGTTTTTGATAATGCCAAAGTCCCTGAACATCTTCGCAGCGGTCACCGTCACCGCCCTGACGCTTTCGCTGGCCGTCGAGCCGGCAAAGGCCGCGGTCATCGCCTGGGGTACTCCCACCAATATTGTGGACCAGAACGACGTCGACACCACGGGGACGCTCCATGCCTCGGCTAACTTTTGGTCGACCGGTACGGCAGCAGGTTCGGGAAATATCACCGTGAATGGTGTGCAGTTTGATGGATTTCAGTCCTTGAGAACCCCTGACCCGGGCTCGGGTCCAACTTCCCTCACGTTCGGGAACATAACGCTGACGGGTACGTCACCACAATTCAACAATGTAAACCTTCAAGGCCAAGGCGTGCCCGGTCTCGGGGGCCCGGCCAGTTACAACGACCTTCTGAACCAGACGGCGTTTGTTTACAACACGAACACGACCGGCACGATGGGAGTCGACGTCGGCGGTTTGACGAACGGTGCTCAATACTTGATCCAGTTCTGGGTCAACGATTCGCGGGGAGCTGAACCATCAACCAGGACCACCCTTGTCGGCGGTAACACACTTGCAGTGAATACCACCGGAACCGCCGGTGGCCTCGGACAGTACATCACCGGCACCTTCACGGCCAACTCGACAACACAGAGTTTCCAAGTGACCGGCGGGGTCGGGTCCGTTGCCTACGCCAATGCGATGCAAGTTCGGCTGCTCGTAGTCCCCGAGCCCACGCAGATGGTGTCCGTGGCTGCCATCGGAGCGGCTCTGGGCATGTGGCGGATGCGGAAGCTGCGGCGGAACGGCAGCGGCAGCAACACCACCGCGTGCTGAGCCCTGCGAGGATCGCTTCGCGAGATTGATTGTCAACGCTTTGGCCGAGCGATAAACGGCCCCGGGAGCGGAAGACCCGGTGACAGGAAGAACGAGACGCAAGCCCGACCGCGGGCGGGGCTGACGAGGCCCCGCCCGCGGCGGTGTTTTCCGGGGGCACCCGTGACTGCCATCGCCATCCCGAATGACCGACTGCCTGGCCCGAAGTGCGCCGATCTGAGTGGATCGCCTCGGAGGAGCCGCCTCATGCGACGGATAGCCGTGGTCGCGACGCTGGTGGCGTGCCTGACAGGCCCCGCGACAGCTCGCGCTCAAAACGACTGGCAGTTTCCGGACCCGTATTTCGGGGCGCTCGAGTTCGACGTCTCGCGGCCATCCGGGCAACGGCAGCGGCGGGTCGAGTCTGCCCCGGCGCCGCGTCTTAAGACGTCGCGGCAGCGGCCGTTCCGGACCCGGCCGCGGTGGTCATCGCAGGGCACGCGGCCCTGAGCAGCGACGTTTGCTGGAGTGCACGTGGCGCAGGATCGCGATGGTCGATCCTGACGAGGCCCGGCTCACTGGTTTCAGGCAAGGTTCTCGCGTGTTGACGAGGCTCGGCGCTGCCCGCGCCGGTCCAGCGTGAACCCTCTCTCCGGCTCATCTTTGCACAAAAATACTTCTCGCGGGGGGTGGAGCGATTTGCCCCACCCCCTGGGGCGATTCGCTCCAGCGCCTGGAGCGAATCGCTCCACCCCCCGTGCCTCAAGGGTCGCGAGGAAGCTGGCCGCACGAAGTAAAAACAACTTTTTTGGCCGAAAAACGAGGTTTTTTCGTTTTTTTGAGAAGAATCGCTTCGATTGGCACGACACGTGCATTGTCTTTTCTGGCAGTGGCGTGAATCGCTCCCCGACGACCAAGGCTGCCAACCGGCATCCGGCAGCGTCGCGAGGAGGTTCCCGCCGATCGCTTTAAGGCGGTGCGCTCCATTTGGAAGGACACAACCCGTGAATCATGTCCATGTGGTCGGGCCATCCCGATCGGTCGGTGCGTGTTGGGCACTCACGCAGGCAGATGTCCTGCTGTGTGCGCTCCCCATCGCCTTGTTTTTGTCGATCGTGTCGTTGGTGTGACCTCGCCACCTCATCTCATTCATTTCGAATCCCCGCCAAAAAAAGAAACGTTCAATGATCTCCCCCCTGTCGTCGTCCGGTTCTCGTACAGCCCGCGTCATGTCCTCGCTGCTCGCGAGTTGCGTGATGGCGGTGATCGTGGTGATCGCTGTCGTGGCCGGCTAGCCCCCCTGTTCATCGTTCAGCACAAGCAAATCAATCACAAGGGCAAACGGTCATGGAACTCCACACGGCAATCGGTTCGCTGCGGTCGATCGGCATCAACGAAATCGTGATCGTCGACGCCACCTGCGAGCGCTACGGCGACTTCGTGCTGGCCGCCCAGGCCGGCGAGGTCGGTGTCCACTTCTGTGTCGATGGCCGCTCGGCCGTCCGGCTCTCCCGTCGGTTCCGTGCCGACGCCTGGCTGGTGGCCGCGGAACTCCCCGACATGTCGGGCTTCGACCTCCTCGACATGCTGTCGCCGCACGTGCTGCAGGGCGACGTGGATCCGCTGCTCTCGGGCTCGCGGATCTCGCTCGATCGCGTCGGCCACGGCATGCGGTCCGGAATCTTCATCGTGTCCGATACCTATCGCCTCGAGGACGAGCAGCGGGCGCTGGCGTCCGGCGTGGCCGGCTACCTCGTCCGGCCGATCACACTCGACGTGATCCGCGCCTCGCGGATGCCGACCGACGTGCCGACGGATGCGGGCGTGTGCTGAACCCAGCCGGCGTCAACTGACCAAGCATCGATCCACACCACCAGTTCTTCCTTCTGTTCGCGGAGTTCGACCATGAGTCCTGCAGCCCCCTTCGATGCCCACGCCGGCAACCTGCCCAGCGTCGTGGTCGTGGACCCCGAGTTCAGCTCCTACGCGACCTTGGCCGCGAGCGCGCGGCTCGGCAATCTGCAGCTCCACCTCCGCTCGGCGGGCACCGATGCGATCCGGCTCAGCCGGCGGATTCACGTTGACGCCTGGATCGTGGCGGCCGAGCTCGACGACATGTCGGGGCACGACCTCGTGGAGTTGCTGAAGGGCGAGAGCCACGGCACCCCCGTGGCCATGGTGGTCGATGCGGCCCGCGGCCGGCGAAACACGGTGGACACGGCGGCGGCCACGGAGGTCGGTGCCGATGTGGCCCTGTCGCATCCGATCAGCCTGGCCGACCTCGAGCGGCTGCTCGGCCTGCCGTCCGAGGAGCGGGCCCGTGAGTTCGGCTCGAACGGGTCCAAGCCCTTCGTGACGCTCCCGGTGGGTATCGGGGCGGCCGTGATCGCGATCGCGGTCTTGATGATCGGTTAACCCCCAATCCCCACGGCACGACCACCCCGTTTTGCGATTCCTCAGTCCTCACCTTTCTTAAATCCCTGCGTTCTTCTTCCGGTCTCGGTGCTGTCCCTCCTAATAGTGAGTTTTTGATAATGCCAAAGTCCCTGAACATCTTCGCAGCGGTCGCCGTCACCGCACTTTCTCTTTCGTTGGCCGTCGAGCCGGCGAAGGCCGCGGTGATCAACTGGGGCGCGGCCCAGAACATCACCGGATCGTCTGACGTCGTCACCACGGGTACCCTCCATGCCTCGGCTAACTTTTGGTCGACCGGTACGGCAGCAGGTTCGGGAAATATCACCGTGAATGGCGTGCAGTTTGATGGATTTCAGTCCGCGAGATCCTCACCTACTTCCGTCCCGGGTCCAACTTCCCTCACGGTCGGGAACATTACGCTGACGGGTACGTCACCAGAAACCAACAATCAAAACCTTCAGGGCTTTGCCGATGTCGGGGGCCCTGCCAGTTACAACAACCTTCTGAACCAGTTAGCGTATGTTGTCAACACGTCCACGACCGGCACGATGGGAGTCAACGTCGGCGGTTTGACGAACGGTGCTCAATACTTGATCCAGTTCTGGGTCAACGATTCGCGGTTATCCGCTGCAACCAGGACCGTCCTTGTCGGCGGTAACTCACTTGCAGTGAATACCACCGGCACCGCCGGTGGCCTCGGACAGTACATCACCGGCACCTTCACGGCCGATTCGACAACGCAGAGTTTCCCATCGATCGGCGGGGTCGGGTCCGTTGCCTACGCCAATGCGATGCAAGTTCGGATGCTCGCCGTGCCCGAGCCCACGCAGATGGTGTCCGTGGCTGCCATCGGAGCGGCTCTGGGCATGTGGCGGATGCGGAAGCTGCGGCGGAACGGCAGCGGCAGCAACACCACCGCGTGCTGAGCCCTGCGAGGATCGCTTCGCGAGATTGATTGTCAACGCTTTGGCCGAGCGATAAACGGCCCCGGGACGGAAGACCCGGTGACTTGGAAGAACGAGACGCAAGCCCGATCGCGGGCGGGGCTGACGAGGCCCCGCCCGCGGCGGTGTTTTCCGGGGGCACCCGTGACTGCCATCGCCATCCCGAATGATCGACTGCCGTGCCCGAAGCGGGCCGATCTGAGTGGATCGCCTCGGAGGAGCCGCCTCATGCGACGGCTGGTCGCGGTCGCGACGCTGGCGGCGTGCCTGACAGGCCCCGCGACGGCTCGCGCCGCTCGCCCCGCGTTCAATGGCCTTGGCCGCCTGGATACCACAGCCACGTTCCGGGCCACCTCCGGCGACATCTTCCTTGACGCGGATCCCGCGGCCGTTCCACCCGCCACGTTCGGCGGCGCCCCCGGCGGATTCGATCCTTCAGGAGCGGCCGTCACCACCGTGGGCGGCTACACGTTCGACGTCAACACGTTCCTCGGCGCCGGCGCCTACTACGACAACTCGACGCCGATCATCGGCCAGAACACGGTCACCACCAACCTCGAGGCGGGCCACTTCTGGAACGGCCACGAGACGCTGCAGCATGTGGTGACGAGCACCACGAACTT
>JBBAVS010000011.1:50860-58092 GCA_040397585.1 Pirellulales bacterium | reverse complement strand
GCCCGCCGGTCACCGCCTCTTGGAGCTTTCCGACGTTCCCGATCGCCAGCGACGTCACGGCCCGCCTGAGCTTGTGATTCGGTGCAAACACCCCGTGATACCTGTGCCGGCGCTTGCGCGGCGGCGGCACGAGATCGGTGAGCCGGTCGAAAAACTCAAACGGCGAGAGCTCAACGACGCCGTTCGCCCCAGGCCGCGTGGACGTTCACGAGCGGCCCGGACCGACCCAGTTGGCGGCCCAAATGGTGACCCAGTGTCGGGGGAGCACGTAGCGGACTTTGGTTGCGCGGCCGCTTGCGTCACGTATCACAGAGAGTCGCTCGAGCGCAAAGGGTGGCCGGTCAGAAGACATTGACTGGAACAGCGGCCGCATGACAGTCACGTCACCAAAGACGGAGCACCATGAGGGCAAGGAGACCCGCGTTGTTCCAATCTTCCCCGAACTTGCCCCCGTGCTGGCCGCGGCGTTCGAGGCTGCTGAAGAAGGAGCCGTCTACGTGATCGGCGGCGACGTGCGGGCCAAAGCGCTGCAGCCTCGCGGATGGCGATCATGCAACCTGCGGACTCAGTTTGGCAGGATCATCAAGCGGGCAGGGCTGAAGGCTTGGCCGAGGCCTTTTCATAATGTCCGGGCCAGTCGGGAGACCGAGTTGCTACGAGAGCATCCGATCCACGTGGTGACCGCGTGGCTGGGCAACTCGCCGCGGATCGCCCTCAAGCACTACTGCATGGTGACCGACCACGACTTTGACCGAGCCCGAGGTATGGCTGCTGCCGCCGTAAACACCCAGTCCTCTCTAGAGGTTTCGGCACCTGAGGGGCGCGGCACAGAATCCGGCACAGTCGGGGCACAGAATGCGGCACAGCGACTGCACGCTACGGCTCGCGAGGATTCGCACGACCCGCGTGCAAACCCTTCAGCGACCGCCACTTCCGCGAAGTCCCGCGGCCCGCTGCGAAACCCTGCAAAACCAACCAGCGGAGAGGGCGGGATTCGAACCCGCGGTCCAGCTTTTGACCGGACACGTCTTTAGCAAAGACGCGCATTCGACCACTCTGCCACCTCTCCGGCACCGGATCGCCCACCGGGCCGACACGCCCTCCCCAGACGGGAAGGTCGCCCCGAACTCGGCCGACGGAACCGGCAAGAAACCCCGTGGTCCGGGGAAATCCTTCGCCGACTATTCTGGACGCCACTCTGGCGTCCCGCAAGGAGGCAGCGCCGATCGTGTCACACGCCTCGACTTCACGCCGCCGCACACCCCGGACAGCCCGCATGGCTGCCCGCGTCGCCACCGCCATCGCGGTCATGGCCGCATCCCTCCAGGTGCCGGCGGCAGAGATGATGTCGGCGGCCCACGCCACCATCCGGGCGGCGGACGCAGGCCGCCACGTGGGCGTGCTGGCCGACGACGCGTTCGAGGGCCGGGAAGGAGGCAGCCGGGGCGGCCGGGCGGCGGCCACCTACATCGTCGAGCAGCTCACCAAGCTCGGCATCCAGCCAGCGGGCGACTCCGGCACCTACTATCAGCCGTTCGGCGGCATGCGAAACATCCTGGCGGTCATCGAAGGCAGCGATCCGGAACTGGCGCAGGAGGTGGTCGTCGTCGGAGCCCATTACGACCACGTGGGCTACGGCAACGCCGACAACAGCTACGGGCCCTTCGGCTACGTCCACAACGGTGCCGACGACAACGCCTCGGGCGTGGCGGGGCTCTTGGAACTGGTCGAGGCCCTCGGCCAGCTCCCGGAACGCCCCCGGCGGTCGATCCTGATCGCCTTCTGGGACGGCGAGGAGAAGGGCCTCCTCGGCTCCTATCACTTCCTCCGCGTGGCCCCGGAGGGGATGACGGGCCGGCGCGTGGTGCTGTCGGTGAACCTCGACATGATCGGCCGCCTCCGCGGCAACCGCCTCGAGGTCTACGGGAGCCGCACGGCGCACGGGCTCCGCGAGATGGTCCTGCAGGCCAACAACCGGTCGTCGCATGCCGCCGGGCTCGACCTGTCGTTCGTGTGGGACATCGAGGAAGACTCCGATCACTATCCCTTCATCGCCGCCCGGATTCCCACGGTGATGTTTCACACAGGCCTGCACGATCACTACCACCGGCCCAGCGACGACGTGCACCTGGTCAACCTGCAGGGCATCGAGCCGGTGGCACGACTCACCCTCGGCTTCGTGGCGGCCGTCGCCAACGACCCGGCACCGATCCCGCCGTTTCGCGGGGACTGTCGCCTCGAATCGAACGCCACCCGCAACCGCCTCGAGGCCGCGACGCCCGACATCGACGGTAGCCCCCGCGGACGCTGGGGCATCGGCACGCGAAACGATCCCGGCGAGCCCGACGCGCCCATCGTCGTCCGCGTGTGGCGCGATTCGCCCGCAAGCCTGGCCGGCCTGATGCCGGGCGACCGGATCATCGCGATCGATGACGCCAGGATCGCATCGCACGACGACATGCTCGCCCGACTCAAGGCGGCCGGTGCGACCGCGATGATCGACGTCGAGCGGCGCGGGCATGTGACCCGCCTGGAACTCCGCGATGCGGCCCGCTGACACGGTTTTCCCGCGACACTCGCGGCACTGCAACCGGCCCGCCAAAGGCTAGGGCCCCTGTCGGGGCCCTGATCGGTCGCGTCAGTGCCGCGACCGGAGACGTGTGAGGCCCGCCATCAGCGGACCAGAGACGGGACGATCAGTCGTCCTTGTCGTCATCCTCTTCCTCATCCTCTTCTTCGTCTTCGTCTTCCCAATCCTCGTCGTCGTCTTCCCAGTCCTCGTCTTCCTCTTCTTCGTCGTCCTCCTCCTCGTCGTCCTCTTCCTCGTCCTCGTCCTCGTCGTCTTCGTCGTCGACTTCCTCCCACTCCTCGTCGTCTTCGTCCTCTTCGTCTTCCTCGTCCTCATCCTCGTAGTCGTCGTCCTCTTCCTCGTCCTCGTCCTCGTCGTCTTCCTCGTCGTCTTCCTCGTCGTCGTCGTAATCGTCGTCCTCGTCGGCGGCCACGATCACGCCGCGTTCGTCACGCGTCCACTCGTCGCCGAGGCCCGCGGCTCCGGGCACGCCCGCCGCAACCGACTCGCACGCCGTGCCACAGGCGTCGAACAGGTCTTCCGGGGCGAGCAACTCGGGAAGTTCGTTCCACGAGAACACGTCGGCATCCCGAGCGTCCCGATGCTCACGGCCACTTGCAGCGATCGTCACGGCGAAAACCTCCTGGAGCTGATCGACCTCGTTACCACAGCACATTTCTGTACCCGATCGTTCCAGCATCGTCCAATCGGGAGGCGAAAAAACACCTGCGTTTGGACGCGGCGGGGGACCCGGCGAGGCAGACAGTGTGTCCACCGCCTGCGGCGGGTGCAAGTCGCGGGATCGGGGATTCAGCCGACGGGAGCGGTCGCCTCTCCGCCCGCGTCGTCCGCGGCACCGCCGCCGGCATCCACGGGCGGCAGATCCTCGATCCGGGCGAGGCCAAAAGCCCCCAGAAACCGTCGCGTGGTCACGTAGACGTTGGGACGGCCGAGGTCCTCCGCCCGCCCCCCCACGGCCACGTAGTCTCGTTCCAGAAGATGGCGGAGCATCTCCTCGCTGCCGACGCCGCGGATCGCCTCGATCTCGGCCCGCGTGACCGGCTGCCGGTAGGCGACGATCGCCAGCGTCTCGAGGGCCGCCGGCGACAGACGGCTGGCCGACGGCTGGTCGAGGAGCCGGCGGACCCAGGGACCGAATGCGCCGCGGGTGAGCAGCTGATACCCGCCCGCGATCTGCTCGACGCGAAAGGGCGTGCCGGCGGCGTCATGCAGCCGCCGCAGTTCCCTGAGGAGCACGCGGGCCCGGGTGCCGTCCTGGAGTCGTGCCAGCTTCGCCAGCCGGCGGGTGGACAGCGGCTCCCGCGCGAGGAACATGGCTGCTTCGAGCCGCGCCAGCTCGTCGGACCGCACGTGCTGGCCGGCCGCCGGAGGCGGCTCGAGCGTCGGGAGTGGCCGCTCGTCGAGAAGCCACCGTCGCCGGTGCCCGGGCCCGGCCTCGGCACGAGTCGCCCCCGGCACCGCCGCGAGACACGCCGCGAGCGTCGTGGGCCTGCCGCATCGACGAGTCTTCGAGAGCGGGTTCATGCTATGGCGACCACGATCAGAATCGCAGCGGCCGCTCGCCGAGCGCTGCCGGCGCGGCCGCTCCCCTCGGCAGGCCGGCCCGATCCCGCCAGGCCGCGACGTCGCCGAGCAGCGAAGCCGTCGCCGAGCGGGCGTCGCTGCCGGTGACGTGAAACACCCGCAGCAGCTGACCCGAGCCGTCGAGCGGCACGCTGCAGGTGGCCACGTGCTCCCCTCGGCCACCCGCGATCGGCCGGCACTCGAATCCGATCGCCCCGAGGCGGGCGAGTTCGCCCGCGATGTCAGGGCCACCTCCACGCGGCGACGCCGGCTGCGGGGCGGCGGTGGCAGCCGTTGCCTGGCTCGCGACGCGCGGGGCCGGCAGAGGCTCCGCTGAGGTCGGGGCCGGCGTGGCCGCCATCCCCCCAGTGCCACCAACCACCGGCTGAGCGGGCGACACCGCGGCCGTCAGCCGAGCAACCTGCTGCCGCAGCGAGCGGCGGACGTCGGCGGGAATCCGATGCGAAAACATTGCCGCCGCCGGCACGGCGATCATGAACAAGATCAGGAGTGCGGAACGGGTCTTCATGCGGGATGCCAGGCCTCGACGCGGGACGGGGAGGCTAGCGGCGACCCAGCGCCGCCACAACGCTGAAAGCCCCCACGTCGGCCGGTGCCTGTCACCGCCGCCGCGGCTCGCAGACGGCGGCACAAGCCCACGAAGGGCTGGTTCCGCGGACCGCGGACCGCTAGCGGCCGCCCTCGACGAGAATCCGCCGGGGCTCCGGGCCATTGGCCGGGGTGGCCGGGTCGAAATGCGCCACGCCCGGGGTGTAGGTAACCTGGGTCGTGGCCTTGGCCTTCGCGAGCAGGTCGCGGACGAGTTTCGCGGCCATCATCTTCTCCAGCCGTGGGCGGACGGCATCCAGGCCGATCCGGCCGGGCTCCATGTCCGCCACCTTCACGAGGTGCACGCCGAACGGGGTCACGATCGGCTTCGAGATCTCACCCTTGGCCAGCGCGAACACCGGCAGGGTGAACGCCTCGATCATCGGCCCGGTCCGGGTGACCCAGCCGATGTCTCCTCCCTGGCGGCGGCTGGGACCGGCGGAGTAGCGCCGCGCCGCCTCGTCGAAAGTCACCCGCCCCTGGAGCACGTCGCGGCGGATCGCCTCGGCCTGCCGCACCTGGCGGTCGATCCCGTCGGCATCGACGATGTCGGGCCGGAGCACGATGTGGCTGACCCGCAGCCGCGTGCCGTCGAACTCGCGGCGGTTCTGTTCGAAGAAGGCGCCGACCGTCTCGGCGGTCATCCGCAGCCGGACGTATTTGTCGAGCGCCACCTCGAGCCTGATCTGCTCGCGGAGCCCGGCGAGGTCGCGGCCCGACTCCGCCAGAAACGCCTCCAGCGCGAGGCCGCGCCCGGCCAACTGGCCGCGAAGCCGTTCCACGCCCGCGTCGATCTCGCGGTCGGCAACCTCGACGAGCTGCCGCGCCAGCTCGGCCCGCAGCAGCGCCTCGTCCACCAGCTGCTCGAGCACCGAGGCCTCGATCTGCATCCGCTGCTCGCCGGATGGCTTCGTCACGGGATGCAGGCGGCGGATCACCAGGTCGATCGTGGAGCGATCGATCGGCGTCTCGCCGACGAATGCGATCGGCGCCTGCGCCGGCGCGGCCGCCTCGTCGGCGGCACGAGCGCCGCCTGCCCCTGCCATGGCCACGAGCAGGAGGGTGGTCGCCATCCCGAGACGGCGGCGCTGGCTCAATGGTGCTCGAAGTTCGATCATGCCGTCTCCTGCCAAAACCGCCTCATCGTACGCGACCGAGCGGCGCGCCAGAAGCGGCCCGCGGTGGCGGCTGGCGAAACCGCCCGGTCGTGGCGACAATCGGCGGCGGCGAGGGCCGCCATGCCGGCGCGACCCCGCAGCCCCCACGCGAGCCGACGTGTCTCGAATCGCCATCAGCCTGTGTGGTGAGGGCCGCGGCCATGCCACGCGGGTGAGCACACTCGTCGGCCATCTGCACGAGCACCACGACATCCTCATCTGGACGTCGGCCGATGCCCTCGCCTTTCTCCGCGAGCGGTTCGCGACGGGCCACCCCCGGGTCCGGATCGAGGAGATTCCGGGCGTGGTCTTCGAATACAGCGGCGGCCGCCTCGACCTGATGAAGTCGATCGCCGCGGGCCTCGACTACCAGGCCCGACTCCTGGCCCCGCTGGTGGACCGCATGCTCTGCGATCTCGAGGACTTCGACGCCGACCTCGCGATCACCGATTTCGAACCGGCGCTGCCCCGCGCCGCGGGCCGGATGGCGATTCCGCTGATCAGCATCGATCACCAGCACTTCCTCCTGGCCTACGACCTCGACGCGCTGCCCCGGTCGCTCCAGTGGAACGCCTGGTTCATGAGCCACGCCGTCTGGATGTATGTGATGGAGGCGTCGGACACGGTGGTCTCCGCGTTCTTTCGGCCGCCGCTCCGCCGCGGCTGGGAACACGTGGTGCAGGTCGGGCCGCTGCTCCGCCGCGAAATCCTCGAGGCCACGCCCCGCGACGACGGCTTCATCCTCAGTTACCTCCGGCGGCACACCCCGTTCTCGGCGGTCGAGGCGCTGGCCGACTGCGGCATGCCGGTGCGGGTCTACGGCCTCGGCCAGCGCGACCGCGTGGGGAGCGTGTCGTTCCATGCGATCGACGAACGGGCGTTCGTCGCCGACCTCGCCGCGTGTCGCGGCCTCGTGTCCGCAGCCGGCAACCAGCTGATCGGCGAGGCCCTGCAGCTGGGCAAGCCGATGCTCGTGCTGCCCGAGCGGGCGCACGCGGAGCAGATGATGAACAGCCACTTCCTCCGCGCGATGGGCTGCGGCGACTTCAGCCCGCTCGAAGACGTCACCACCGACGGCGTGAGGGCGTTCGTGGAGGGGCTGGAGCGGTTCGCCGCGCCGCTGGGGGCCGTCGCCGGTCGCATGGACGGCACCGCCGACGTGCTGCGGGTGATCCAGCACCGCCTCGAACAGCCCCGGCCCGCCTGAGGTGGGGGCAGGTTTTCCAAAGTGGGTGCAGGTTTTCAACCTGCACACCATCCGAGCCCGGCGCGGGGATCCGCAGGTTGAAAACCTGCGGCCACTTCTTGAACCT
>JBBAVS010000011.1:0-50760 GCA_040397585.1 Pirellulales bacterium | reverse complement strand
GCGGCCACTTCCAGGCAGATCCCCATCGCTTACGCGATTGGGCTTCCTGAAAACGTCCGGGATCCGCAGGTTGAAAACCTGCGGCCACTTCTTGAACCTGCGGCCACTTCCAGGCAGATCCCCATCGCTTACGCGATTGGGCTTCCTGAAAACGGCGGGCCCGCCTGACGACGTCAGCGGCCGCCGAGGGCCTGCACCACCGCGGGGATCAAGGCCCGTAGCGCCCGTGCCCGGTGGCTGATCACGGCCTTCACCGCCGGCGGCAGCTCGCCAAACGTGCGGTGGTATTCCGACACGATGAACAGCGGATCGTAGCCGAAGCCCCCGCCGCCGGCCGGCGTGTCGGCGATCCGCCCGTGGCAAGTGCCTTCGGCGACGGCGACGATCGTCCCTTCAGGATCGGCGAGCGCCGCATGACAGGCATAGTGCGCCCCCCGCGCGCGGCCGCTCAGTCCGGCGAGCCGCTCGAGCAGCCGGGCATTGTTCCGCCGATCGACGGTCTCGCGGTCGGCGCCCGCCGCGGGCCCGGAGAACCGGGCCGAGAACACGCCGGGCTCACCCCCGAGGGCGGGAACCACCAGGCCGCTGTCCTCCGCCAGCACCCAGCGGCCGAGGGCCAGCGCCTGGCTGCGGGCCTTGAGCGCGGCATTCTCCGTGAAGGTCGCGCCGGTCTCCTCCACATCCACCGCCCCGACGAGGCCGGTGAGCGACGTGCAGGGAATGCCGTGCGGCTGGAGCAACTCGACGAGTTCGACGAGCTTGCCGCGGTTGGTGGTGCCGAGCACGAGCATGGGATCACCGCCGGCCGGCAGGCGGCCGGGGCACGTCGATCGGCCGGGGCTGCACGTCGAGCAGGATGCCGTCGAACGCCCGGGGCATGATCTGCCCGCGGGCGAGCGCCGCCGGATCGGGGCCGAGCCCCGTCACGATCCGCGCGATCTCGGGATGCGGCGTCGGCCGTCCGCCGGGGCCGGCCACCGCCAGCTGGTCGATGCTGCCCACGCAGACGATGCTCGAATCGCGGTCGTGAAACTCCCAGGCCGGCCAGCCGCTGCGGCGCAGGGCCTCGGTGAGACGATGGGCCTTGTCGGCGGCTTCCACGAGCCGGCTCTCCTCGTCCACGCCCCGGAGTTGGGGATCCTTCCAGCCGTTGCCCTTGAGCACTTCGAGGAACCGATTCACGTCCACCGTGCTGCGGGCTTCGGCGTCGGGCTCGGCGGAGCCCGACGCGGTGTTGAACGAGCCGGCACCCGTGAATGTCGCGACGCGAACGGTGTAGCGGCCCGGGCAGTCGAGCAGGCTGTGGGTGACGTCGGCGTTCATCTGCATCACGAACTCGTCGATCTGCTGCCGCGAGAAGTAGTCGGCGGGCAGCAGCGGATTGGGGATCAACAGCGCGGTGTGCAGGGGTGGCTTCGCCGCGCCGCCTCCCCCCACGTGGTCGCGATTGGCCTGGATGAAGTCGCTCTCGAGACGATTCGCCTTCGTGCCCTCCAGCACCCGCGGCCGGAGCTGCTTGACCTTCTGGAGCATCTTCTGGGCCCGCGGATCCTCCGCGGAGGCGAAGTCACCGACGAGCACGGCCACTTCCAGCACCTGCCCCTCGTTGGCATACCGCATCCGCTTCGGCGTGCCGTCGGGGTTGAGGCCCATGCCCCGCTGCTCGCCCGTGTAGTCGAACGCCTTCTCGTGGGTGTAGGCCGTCAGCCGGTGGCTGCCGTGGAGCTCCTGGACGAGCTTCCGGGCGTCTTCGCGGGCCCCCTCGCCGCGGAAGGTGGTGGCGAGCACGAGCCAGGGGCCGTCCTTCTCTGCCAGCGGATACATCGCCTGCGGATCGACGTCGCCGGCGGTGAACCAGCTGGTGGGCAGCCAGCCACTCTGGGCCGACGCGGGCCGCGGCGCGGACGGCGCGACCACAGCGGCCGCGACGAACGCGGACCGGAACAGGAAATCGACGAGGCGACGGCGCACTGGTGAAACTCCTCCACATCAGCGTCGTGGCGGGGCCGGACCACCGCTGGTGCCAAAGCCAGGGTGGGGCGGAACCGTAGCAGGCCGGTCCTGCCGATGCCAGACTGGATGCCCCTGGGAAAACCGGGCACTCTGTGCCGACGGCGGACTCTGGCGACCCGGACGAGGAACTCGGCATGGCACGACACGACGGCGGGCGGTGGGCAGGCTCGACGCGGCTGCTCGCCGGGGCCTTGATCGCCGGCTGGCTTGCCGCCGTGGCCATGCCGCCGCTGGCGCTCGTCGCCTGGCGGGACCGAAGGCTGGCGGACGTGGCCAGTCCCGAGGCCCAGGCGGAGTGGGACGCCTTCCGCGCCGACATGCGGAGGCAGTCGGGCCGCGACGGGCCCGTGCAGCGCAAGGTTCCCAAGAGCGCGGAGCCGCCGGAACTGGTCTGGCTCCGCGACTATGTCTGGCTCGCGATCACCGCCTGGGTCACTCTCGTGGGAGTGCTCGGCGGCTTCCTGGCAGCGATCGCACTGGGGCTGGCGCGGGCCTCGTCAGCGGCCAAGGATGGCGCGGCCGGTGACCGCCACCACCAGGAACAGCACGAGCGCGATACCCAGCACGCCGACGAACGACGACACGGCTGACTCCCAAACACCTTCTCATCGGGCACCACGAGACGATCCCGCGATGCGACGCCGGGATGGTAGACGCCTGCCCCCGACCCCACAAGGCGACCCGGGAGCCTGCCTCAGCCTCCCGGTGGCGCCCGGCGGAAGACCTCCTCGGAAACCACCATCCGACCGGTCCGGCCGATGTCATCGAGCGTCCGCCGCTGCCCCACGGTGTGCCACGGGGTGACGTCGGAGAGTTCGGGCATGATCTCCAGGATCTGCTCGATGAGCATCGTCACCATGCGACCGACGGGCTCACCCTGCGTCCGCTCGCGAATGGCGGCGGCCGTCTTCATGAGCTTCACCATCCGCGACCGCTCGAGCACCGGCCCCGACAGCTGCCCCTCGCCTTCGACGAGCAGCTCGGCGATCGGCACCTCGAGCACTTCCTGCCAGCGGTGCAGGTCGGAGATCCGCAGGTCGCAGTCGGGCTGCTCCTGCCGCCGGACGAGCGGCAGCGACATGCCGAGCCGGCGGGCGACGTTGCGGAGCGTCACGCCCTGCCGTTGCCGGACCTCCGCGATCCGCTGGAGCGGCGCGGCGTGATCGCGGGCCTTTCGCGCCGGCATGTTCGAATACTCGAACTCGGCACGGGCGGCATCCGAGTGCTCGGTGTCGGCGACGGCAAGCGGGTCGTCGGCGTAGCGGGCGTCGGAGTCGTCGTAGTCGTCGCGGCAGTGCGGATCGTAGTGCACGGTGGCCATGATTCGTCCTCCAGACCTGATGACCGTGGGGCGGGGCCGCGACCCTCATGGCATCCATGTCGTCGCGGTGAAAGGAACTACGCAGGCCGTGGCGGGGGCGTTCGCGCCGGAATGAAAAAAACCGGGCGGCCGGGCGGCTGCTCGGGGGCCGGGGCGGCGTGGTAGGGTGGGGCCATGCCATCCGCCCCGGATCATCCATCCCCCTTTCCAGCCCGCACGGCCGCGGCCTGGGCCGACCTCCCCTCCCGCGGGATGGTGCGGGCCATCGGCCGGGATGCCGCGGCGTTCCTCGACAAGTTCACGACGGCGGCGATCGCCCCGCTCGACCCGGGCAGCGGCACGGAGGGAATGTTCACCGACGTCCGCGGCTGGGTGATCGCCCTGGCCGCGCTCCTCCGCACCGCCGACGGCGTGCTGATCGACTGCGATGCCACCGTGGCGGCGCGGCTTCGCGACCACCTCGAGCACTATCACATCCGTGAGGACTTCGTCCTCGTCGACGCGTCGGACTCCGAACACGGCACCGCCGTCGTCGGCCCGGAGGCGGCTCGCTGGCTCGCTGCCCGCGTCGGGAGCCGGCTGCCGGCCGCGCCCCTCCACCACGCCGCGGTCGTCTGTGGCGGCATCGCGGCGCTCGTGGTGGCGGTGGACTGGTTCGGCGTGCCGGGCTTCGTCATCCGCGTGGCGCACGACGACGCGGCGGCCCTCCGCGCGTGGCTGACCACCGAGGGCTTGCCCCGTGCCTCTGCCGCCGAACTCGACGCGCTGCGAATCGAGCAGCGGGTTCCGTGGGCGGGCGACATCCCGGAGAAGACGCTGCCGCAGGAACTCGACCGCACGGCCCGGGCGATCTCGTTCACGAAGGGCTGCTACCTCGGCCAGGAGACCGTGGCGCGGATCGACGCGCTCGGGCATGTGAATCGCACGCTCGCCCTCGTGGTCGTCGAGGGAGACGAGGTGCCGCCGCCGGGCGCGGACGTGTCGTGTGGCAGCGAGACGGTGGGCACGCTCACGTCCTCGTGCGCGTCGCCGCGGCTGGGCCCCTGCGGGCTGGCGATCGTCCACCGCCGCGGCCTCCAGCCCGGTGCGGCGCTCACGGTGGCGGCCCGCCGCGGCCGGATCGTGAACCCCGCCGAGACCCCGGAGGCCTGACGATGGAGGGCCGACTCGACGACGACGACACGCTCCTCGAGGCGCGCCGCTTCACGGTGGTCCGCCGCCGTCAGCCGCTCGCCGCCGGAGGCACGAGGATCCGCGAGGTCGTCCTCCATCCGGGCAGCGTGGCGGTGGTGCCGCTCCTGGCGGACGACCATGTCTGCCTGATCGACGTGGTCCGCACGGCGGTTGGCGGCACGCTCCTCGAACTCCCGGCCGGCACGCTCGATCGGGAGGAGTCGCTCGCCGACGCGGCCCGGCGCGAACTCCGTGAAGAGACGGGCTACCTGGCGGGCCGCATCGAACCGGCCGGCGCCCTGTGGATGTCGCCCGGCATCCTCCGCGAACGGATGCACCTCTTCGTGGCGAGCGATCTCGAGGCCGGCCCGCAGGCACTGGAACCGGGGGAGCAGATCAGCACCCGCGTCGTCCCCTGGGCCGACGCGGTGGCGATGTGCCTCGACGGCCGCATCGAAGACGCCAAGACGATCGCCGCCATCCTGATGGTCAACGCTGGGCGGGCGGCTCGGCCGCCGAGGCCGGCGAGCGATCGAGCAGGAACAGCACGCCCCCGACGAGACCGATGATGATCGTGCTGAGTCCCCAGAGGAGGGCCACGCCGACGGCCTCGTCGCTGGGCACCCCCTCCTGCGCCAGCAGGAGTTTCATCGACTCCTCACGGACCCCGAAGCCGCCGATGTTGAACGGCAGCACCATCAACAGGGCCACGAGCGGCACCACAGAGAACCAGACCGAGAGCGGCTGATCGACGCCCAGGGCCCGCGCCGACAGGGCCACGCCGACCGCCCCTCCGGCCTGCACGACGAACGACCAGGCAACCGCCTGGGCGATCACGCTCGGCCGCTGCTGATAGGGCAGGAGTTGGGCGAGGACGCCACGCCCCGGGCTCCCTTCCGGAACGAGCGAGACGATCCGGTCGAGGAAGGAAACCGCGACGAGAAACACCGCCAGGACGACGACGAGCAGGGCGGCCGCCACCAGGATCGTGACCGGCAGCGAGAGGTCGTACTTCCGCGCCGCGAGGGCCGCGCCACCGAGCACCGCGAGCGCCGAGAGGCCGGTGAGCCGGTCGGCGAGCACGGAACACCCCGCCAGCAACCGCCGGGACGTGGTGTCGCCGATCCGATAGGCCTTGACCACGTCGCCGCTGATGGACCCCGGCAGGCAGAGGTTGAAGAACATCCCCTCGAAGAACCGCCAGACGAAGAACCGCCGCGGGTAGTCGAAGCCCAGTGGCCGGGCGAGCGCGGCCCAGCGGACCCCGGCCACCGCCTGAACGAGCAGCGCCGTCACCATCCCGGCAGCCCACCACCGCCAATCGGCCTGCATCAGCAGCGCCTTGAAGCTCGGCCACTCGACTCCCCGCAGCGCGTAGGCAAGGAGGGCCACCGTGAAGGCCAGCCGCAGAACGAGGCTGAGCCACGGCGGCATCGAGAATCGGCGACTGGCGGACGATGAGGTGGCGGATGCGTCGGACATACGGAACCGTGGGCCTGCACGGGATCGCGGCGGCAGGGATGATTTGGGCCGCCGGGACGGGTACCCTACACGAAATCCGTTCTTGGCCCCACGCGTGTTCCCCAGCCCGATGGTCCACTGGTCTTCCGGTCTTCCGGGTGCGGAACTGGTCCTGCTCGCGATGGCCTTCGCGTGGGGGGCGATTCTCGGCAGTTTTGTCAACGTGGTGATCCACCGCGTGCCGCGGGGGGAGTCGGTCGTGGCCCACGGGTCGCGATGCCCGGCATGCGGCTCGGGGATCCGCCCGCGTGACAACGTGCCGATCCTGGGATGGCTCCTCCTGGGGGGGCGGTGCCGCGACTGCGGAACGGCGATTTCGGCGGGCTACCCGGCGGTGGAGGCGGCCTGCGGCCTGATCGCCACGACCATCGCGGCGGCCGAACTGGCGGGAACGGGATCACCGCTCCTGGCCGCGAACCGGCCCGGGATCGACCGGCTGTTGTCGGGTGACTGGCGCATCGCCCTGGCCTGGGCGGTCCACACGGTCGTCCCGGTGGCGATGCTCGCGTGGAGCTTCACCGCCTGGGTCGCAAACGGCCGAGGCGGTGATTCCGAACGCGGCCCCCACTCCGTCACCGGCCGCAGCGGCGCGTTCGTCGTGGCAGCCGTGATCGTGATCGTGACCGCCGTACCCGCGATCGGCCCCCCGGGGATGGTGCGTGGTGGCGGGCCTCCCGGAGGCTGGCCCGACTGGTCCGCCACCCTCGCGAGGTCCTGCCTCGGCGGCGCAACCGGCTGGCTCGCCGGTGTGATCACGCGATCCCCGGGCGATGCGGCGGGCTTCGCCGCTGTCGGCGCGGCAGCGGGCTGGCAGGCTGGAGTGGTCGTAGCGGTCGTAACGACCATCGCCCGGTGGCTCGCCGCGGTCGCTCCGATGCCGCACCGGCTGTCGCAGGTGGTGGCGGTGGCCGCCCCCGCCGCCGTGGCAACGCTCCTGTTCGCGACCTGGGCTGCTTTCGCCGGAGCCTGGGGCGGATTCTGGCGGAACCTGACCGGCGGATGATTTTTCGGCCGTCGTCGCCACCTACATGAAAACGACGCAGACGGCGTGTATAGTGAATCGGGACCTCAGCCTGCACGCCAAAGCCGTATGTCGTTTCCCTCCCCCATTCTGCCGGCCAATCGGACACCCCTTCCGCAGCCTGCGGCGGAGACTACGGCGCAGTCTCCGGCTCGCGTGGTCGTCGAAGACGAAGGCCTCGTCGCGGGTGCCATGCGGCGGGCCCGGGAGTTCATGGCCGACATGCAGCTGCCCGAACAGCGGCTGCCGTGGATCGTCGTCGGCCTGCTGTCCGCTCTGATCTTTTATAGTTACTGGCCCAGCCTCGCCCAGCTGCCTGCCTTCTGGGACAACCCGCAGTACCAGCATGGCTGGATCGTGCCGGTCGTCACGGTGCTGTTGCTCTTCTGGTGGCGGAATCCGGTGGGGCCCGTCACGCCGTCCGCCCGGGCCGCCGGCGTCGGCTTGTTGGCCGCAAGTTTCGCGCTGCGGCTCTTCTGCGCGAACTATCGCATCGTCACGATCGACATGTACACGTTCGTGCCCGCGA
Source organism: Pirellulales bacterium (assembly GCA_040397585.1). Taxonomy (GTDB): domain Bacteria; phylum Planctomycetota; class Planctomycetia; order Pirellulales; family UBA1268; genus QWPN01. Next base: position 43,182 of record JBBAVS010000011.1, on the reverse strand, counting down.
TCATGGGGGTGTTTCTCCTGGCTGGCGGCTGGAGCATGTTTCGCTGGGCCTGGGCGCCGCTGGCCACGCTGATCTTCATGTATCCGCTGCCTGACGAGGCAACGCGGTATCTGCTCGGGCCGCTGCAGACGGTGGCGACGATCGTGAGCACCTACACGCTGCAGACGATCGGACTCGACGCCTACCGCGACGGCAACCGCATCATCCTCGGCGACGGGCAGGTGCTCGGCGTGGTCGATGCCTGCAGCGGACTGAAGATGCTCACGATCTTCGTCTGGCTCGCGGCGATGCTGATGCTCGTGGGCGGGCTCGAATGGTGGGAGAACCTGGTGATCGCCGCCAGCGCGATCCCAATCGCGCTGATCTGCAACGCCTTCCGGATCACGACCGTGGGCGTGATGTACAACTACAAACTGTCGATGGCCGAGCATTTCCACGACAGCACGCCCGCGGCGATGCTCATGATGCTGATGGCCGTCGGCTTCCTGGTCTTGGAGATGAAGATCCTTTCCTACCTCGTGGTCACCGACACCCTGGCCCCCACCATGGTGGCAGCTGGTCCGCGGGCCGCGACGCCACCGGCCGCCCGGCCGGGTCCGGGTCCGGGTGTGCAGCCGATCGTGGCCGCTGGGTCGCGTCCCGCAGGGCAGCCTGTGGCCCCGCGGCAGCCGGGGGCATTTCCCACGCGTCCGGGAGGAAATGTCGCGGAAAAGCGTCCAAGTTCGCCGCCGCCCGATGGTGGCGAGAAAATGGGGTAAACTTAACGTATCGTTAGCCGGCTCCCGGTCAGTTGCTTTCGGCCAATGAGCCTTGGTGTCGTGCTCCGCGTATCAGTGAAGTAACCAGTTGGAACCCATGAGCGAGTCCGGAACACCCATGGACGGTTCGTCTTCCGCGTCCACGGCCACTGCTGGGGCCGGCGCGGGCATGCTCGCACCCATCCGCGACACCGTGCTCTCACCGCTGGGGCCGCCGACGCCTTCCGCTCCCTATGGCGGCATGGCCGATCCGCTCGCGGGAGGCCTCGACTACCGCCGGGTGTGGCATGCCTTCCGCCGCCGCTGGCTGCCGGCAACAGCCTTGGCACTCACCCTCGGCACGCTCGCCGGGATTCTCACCTGGCTGTTCCTGCCCCGCGGCTACGAGGCGATGGCGTGGCTTCGTGTCCGCGACAAGTCGGGCATGTTCGGCGTCGGCGGTGGCCGTGACAACGCGGAATACGAGGCCTACCGCAAGACGCAAGTCCAGCTGATCAAGAGCCCGTTCGTGCTCACGTCGGCGCTGCGGCGGCCGGGTATCTCTTCGCTCTCGACCCTGAGCGACGAGGATGACCCGGTCGGCTATCTGGTGCGGAACATCCAGGTTTCGGCGCCGATGGAGTCGGAAGTCGTGCAGGTCCGCATGCGCGGCGAGAATGCCAAGGACGTCACGCAGATCGTCAACGCGGTCACGCAGGCCTACCTCACCGACGTGATCAACAAGGAGAAGTCGGAGCGGCTGCAGCGGCGCGACACGCTGGAGCGGAAATACAAGGAGAACATGGCCGAGGTGCGGGCAAACTTCGACACCTACAACAACCTCGCCAAGTCGCTCGGCACCGCCGACAGCGCCGAGGTGGCCACCCAGCGGAGCCTGCTGCTCGACCACCTTCAGACTCTCCGCGCCCAGCTCAACCAGTCGCAGCGCGACCTGGCCCTGATCGATTCCGAATTGGCGATCATGGACGCCAAGGATCGCGGCGAGATCTCGCTTGAGCAGTCATTGCCTGAGGAGACGATCGACGCCATGCTGCTCCGCGATCCGGAGTTCTCCGAACTCCGCGAGCGGCTCTCCGGGATCGAGGAGTCGATGGCCTACCAGGCCGAGCGGAGCGCCCGCGGCGAAAACGACCCGGCCGTGAAGCGGCTCGAGGCGATGCGGGACTCGATGGTGAAGCGGCTCGAGGACCGAAAGGAGGATCTGCGACCCCAGATCGTGGCCCAACTGTCGATGGATTCGACGAACCGCCGCACGGGCGCCGCGGCCGAAAGCCCGGTGGTGCTGCGGATGCGGCGGGAGATCCTCGCCCAGCAGCTCGAGCAGACGACGAAGGATTTCGACCGGGTCGCCACCGAGGTGAAGGCGCTTGGCGCCGCCAACGCCGACCTCATGTCCCGGAAGCAGGAGATCGAGCAGCTCATGAAGGTCACCGACCAAATGGGCGTGCAGCTCAATGCCACCGAGATCGACGTCAACATGCCGAACCGAGTCGAGCTGATCGAAGAGGCGAGCGTGCCCGAGGGAACGGACGAGTTGTACCGCACAATGATTAGCGTGTTGTCGGCGCTGGGCGGCCTCGTGCTGGGCGGCGGATCCGTGGTGCTGTTCGAATACCTCCGCGACCGGCTGAGCGTTCCCGAGGAGGTGTCGCAGCGGGTGGGCCTCAGGGTGATCGGCACCGTGCCGCGAATCTCGCGGTCGCGGCGGCGTCCCAACGACGGCCACGTGGCGGAATGCGTGGATGGCATCCGCGCCGTCGTCAGCCAGACCGGTCGCGACGCCCCCAAGGTGATCCTCGTCACCAGTGCGGTCGAACACGAAGGCAAGACCACGTTCGCGTCGCAGCTCGCGGCAAGCTTGGCCCGATCTGGTAAGCGGACACTCCTGCTCGACGGCGATCTGCGGCACCCCAACGTGCACCTCGCTCTCGGCCTCGACCTGCGGGCGGGGCTGCCGGAGCTGCTCCGGGGCGAGATCTCGGCCGACGAAGCAGTGCAGCCCACGGCGATCGACGGCCTGTTTGCCGTCACCGGCGGCGCCTGCGACTACGCGGCGATCACCGCGCTTTCCCGCCCCGAGTCGGCCGCCATCATCAAGGGCTTCCGCGAATCGTTCGATCACGTGGTAATCGACGCCGGCCCCGTGCTCGCCTTTGCCGACGTGCTTCTGCTGGGTCAGCTCAGTGATCTTGCGATCGTGGTGACGATGCGGGACGTGAGCCGAGTGCCCCAGGTGACCAGCGCCGTCGATCGGCTCCGCTCGGTCGGCATCCGGGTGCTGGGCACCGTGGTGAATGGAATGTCTGACTCAACGCCTCGTCGGCTCTACGCCTCGCCAGCTCCTGCCTGACCGTGTCGCCCGTGGCGTTTCTGTTGGGAGGCGTTTTTCTTGGACGGCGTTCCTTTCGAAGGTGATCGGCCATGAAGTCCTCGGCGCTTGGATGGCTCACGCTCGCTGGCGCGGTGGCCCTCGTGGTCGGCGTGACCGTGGCCCAGGGTGTCCTCACGGAGCGTTGGAAGGACAAGACCGTCACCAAAGACCTTCAGGAAGCAGCCACGCTTCTCGAGGATCGCTTCCCGAAGTCTTTCGGGTCCTGGGAGCTCGAGAGGGAGTTGGAGGCCGACCCCAAGGAGCTCGAGCGGGCTGGCGCGGTGGGCCACATCTCGCGGCTCTACCGCAACACCCGCACGAAGGCCCGCGTGTCGGCGTTTGTGGTCTGTGCCCGCCCGCACGACGCCTCGGGCCACACGCCCGACCGCTGCTACCCGGGCGCCGGTTTCGAGATCGGCGAGGGCGAGCATCGGCAGAAGGTGCAGCTCTCCGACGGCCGCGAGGCGGAGACCTTCACCGGCACGTTCCGCAAGACCGGCCAGACCCTCCGCATCTTCTGGACCTACGGGATCCGCGACGAGGCCGAGATCGACAAGGAGAACGTGGCCGCGCCGCGGAGCTGGATCGCGCCTCAGATCGCCCGCCTCGCGCTGGTGCAGGAGCCGGCCGTGTACAAGCTCTATGCGATCGTCGATGAGACGCGGCTGACGAGCTCCCAGGCGATGGTGGAGTGCGAGGACTTCATCGCCCAGCTGCTGCCCAGATTCGAGGCCATGATCGCCGAGGCCGATGCGGAACCGCCCGCGGTCGATTCAGCTGCTCCCGCAGCCGCCGAGGCACGGTCACCAAAGCCTGCCACGAAGCCGCTCGAACCTTCTGCGGCGGGGTGAAGCCGCCGTCCTGCGGCGGGTTTTTCCACCGCGACTTGGGCGGCCTCTCCGTTGTGGCTATCCTATGCGGCTCCCGGTCGTTTGCGGATCGGGTGGAGAGCCCCCTGGAGTGAGAATGCCGTGGCAACGTCGCCGAAGCGGGCCCTGATCACGGGCATTACCGGGCAGGATGGGTCGTATCTCGCGGAACTGCTGCTCGACAAGGGATACGAGGTCCATGGGCTGGTGCGGCGGTCGAGCACGTTCGGCACGCAGCGGATCGAGCACCTCTACCGCGACATCCACGAGATGGAGCGGCCGCTCGTCCTCCACCACGGCGACATGGCCGACGGCAACGGCCTCGCCCGCCTGATCCGCGAGATCCGGCCGACGGAGGTCTACAACCTCGCCGCCCAGAGCCACGTGCGGGTCAGCTTCGACCAGCCGACCTACACGGCCGACGTGACCGCCGTGGGCACGCTCCGCCTCCTGGAGGCGATCCGCGACTGCCAAGACGCCGTCGGGGCGGAGATCCGCTTCTACCAGGCGTCGAGCTCGGAGATGTATGGCAAGGTGGTGGAGACGCCGCAGTCGGAGACCACGCCCTTCTATCCCCGCAGCCCGTACGGCGTGGCCAAGCTCTATGCCCACTGGATCACGGTCAACTACCGCGAGAGCTACGGCCTCCACGGGTCGTGCGGCATCCTCTTCAATCATGAGAGCCCCCGGCGGGGCGAGACGTTCGTGACGCGGAAGATCACCCGGGCCGCCACGCGGATCAAGCTCGGGCTGCAGAAGAAGCTCTACCTCGGCAACCTCGACGCCAAGCGCGACTGGGGATTCGCCGGCGACTACGTCGAGGCGATGTGGCTCATGCTGCAGCAGGACGAGCCCGACGACTACGTGATCTCCACCGACGAGACGCATTCCGTGAGCGAGTTCTGCGAGAAGGTGTTCGGCCGGCTCGGCATGGACTACCGCGATTTCGTGGAGATCGACTCGCGGTACTTCCGGCCGGCGGAGGTCGATCTCCTCCTCGGGACCTCGCAGAAGGCCCGGCGGAAGCTGGGCTGGACGCCGCGGGTGTCGTTCGACGGACTGATCGACCTGATGGTCGATGCCGACCTCGATCTCGCCCGCAAGGAACAGGTGCTGATCGCCGCCGGGCACGACTCGGCACTGCCCAACCGCTGAACCGCACGCGTGATCCCGACCCGAACCATGATGCCCCTCGCGAGTCAGCGGATCGTCGTCACCGGCGGCGCCGGGTTCCTCGGCAAGGCCGTCACCCGCGTCCTCCGCGAGCGGGGCGTTCCCGAGAGCAACATCACCGTGCCCCGGCGGCGCGACTTCGACCTCACGGTCGAGGCCGATGTGGCCCGTCTCTACGAGGTGGCCCGACCCGACGTCGTGATCCACCTCGCGGCCGAGGTAGGGGGCATCGGGGCCAACATGAACCACCCCGGGCGATTCTTCTACGCCAACATGGCGATGGGCCTGCACCTCGTCGAGCACGCCCGGCGCGTCGGCCTGAAGAAGTTCGTCCACACCGGGACTGTCTGCGCCTACCCGAAGCACTGCCCCGTGCCCTTCCGCGAGGACGACCTCTGGAATGGGTATCCGGAGGAGACCAACGCGCCGTACGGCGTTGCCAAGAAGGCGATCTTCGTGATGCTTGACGGCTACCGCCGCGAGTATGGCCTCGCCAGCGCCGTGGCCCTGCCGGTGAACCTCTACGGCCCTGCCGACAACTTCGATCCGGCGTCGAGCCACGTGATTCCGGCGCTGATCCGCAAGTGCGAGGAGGCCCGGTTGGCAAGCGCCCCCGAGGTGGTCTGCTGGGGCACCGGATCGGCCACGCGCGAGTTTCTCTACGTGGACGACGCCGCGGAGGGGATCGTGCGGGCCGCCGAGGTGATGGACGAGCCGGTGCCGATCAACCTCGGTGGCGGCGTCGAGATCGCGATTCGCGACCTGGTGACGAAGATCGCGGCCGCCTGCGACTACCGGGGGCGGATCGTCTGGGACACGACGAAGCCCGATGGACAGCCCCGCCGAGGCCTCGACATCTCACGGGCGAAGTCGCTGTTGGGCTGGACGCCGAAGCAGGACTTCAACGCCGGCCTCGAGGCCACGGTGGCGTGGTGGCGAGCCCACGGGCAGGGGTAGGCCGGCAGGAGCGGGCGGCCTTTCGCGGAGATCCCGCAGGTTGAAAACCTGCGGCCACTTCCGAACCTGCGGCCACTTCCGAACCTGCGGCCACTTCCGAACCTGCGGCGGCGGGGACATCCTCGGCGCTACGGGGTGGCTGGCCTGCTACTCTCCGAGCGGTTCGAGCGCGCCGTGGCCGAGGATGAACTTGCGCGTCCCGGCGGGGCCGTCGAAGATCACGGTGCCGATCGACCGCGGACCGCTGCCGCTGATGCCGGCGATCACGCCCTCTCCATACTCCCCGTGCCGCACCCGCTGGCCCTTCGCGTATTCGTGTCGCGGCTTTCCCTCGCCCGCCATCCGCAGCGCCAGATCGGTGGCCCGCTCGATCGCCGCTTCGAAGCCCCGCCGCCGCCGCGGTGGCGGGGGCGGCGGGGTGTCGTCCTGCGAGTCTTCAAGATCGATCGTCAGGCCATCGCGGCGCGCGACCGACGCCCTCGCCCGCGGAGCATCCTGCACGAGGTCGTCGAACTCGTCGGCCTGGCGTGCAGCCGCCGCGCCGAAGGGGTCGAAGTCGGCATCGGGGGGAGCTTCCGTGCCCACCACCTCCGTCTCGGATCCCTGCATTTCCGCGAGGAACAGGCTCGGGGCAGAGATCCGCCGCGTCCCGCGGTAGTCGCGCATGCGGGCACAGCTGGCATGGACCTCCTCGCGGCCGCGCGTGATTCCCACGAACACCAGCCGCCGCTCCTCCTCGAGGTGCTCCGGGCGGTCGAGGCTCCGCTCATGCGGGAGGATGCCGTCCTCCATGGCCACCAGGTAGACCACCGGAAACTCGAGCCCCTTGGCGGCGTGCAGGGTCATCAGCGCCACGCGGTCAGCCGTGGCATCCCAGGCGTCGGCATCGCCGACGAGGGCCGTGGTCTCGAGAAACCCGCCGAGCGGATCGACCGCCGCGGCGTCGGCGGCGCCCGCCGCGAACGAATCGTCGAACTGCCGCGCCGCGGTCACGAGTTCCTCGACGTTGGAGAGGCGGTCCTGACCCTCCTCGTCCTCATCCTGCTCGTCGGCGAGCATCGCGCGATAGCCCGTCCGTTCGAGCACCATCTCCAGGATGGCGGCGACCGACGACTCGCGGGCGGCCGCGGCCGTCAGCTCGGCGACGAGCCGGGCGAATCCGGCGAAGGCTGTCACCGCCCGCTTCGGCATGCCGGAAATCGCCACGGCGTTGGCCACCGCGTCGAGCCGCGTCGCGCCGTGGTCCTCCGCCCAGGCCGCAAGCCGGTCGAGCGACTGGCGGCCGATGCCGCGCGGGGGCACGTTGACCACGCGGAGCAGGGCCTCATCGTCGCGGGGATTGCGAAGCAGCCGCAGCCAGGCGACCACGTCGCGGATCTCGCGCCGCTTGAAGAACTCGAGGCCGCGGACGAGCTGGTAGGGCACCCCCTTGGTTCGCAGCGCGAGCTCGAAGGAACGCGACAGAGCGTTCGCCCGGAAGAGGATCGCGAAGTCGCGCGGCGACCGCCGGCCCGCGAGCACGGCGCTGAGGATCTCCGTCGCGATCCGCTCCGCCTCCTCGAGCCCCGAGCCGTCGAGCACGATCCTCACCGGCGCGCCGGGGCCGGCCGTGGTGACGAGCCGCTTCGGCTTCCGCCGCGCGTTGTGGGCGATCAGCCGATCGGCCGTGCCCAGAATGTTCGCCGTGCTCCGGTAGTTGTCCTCGAGCTTGACCACCGCGGCCGCCGGATAGTCCCGTTCGAACTCGAGGATGTTACGGATGCTCGCCCCGCGCCAGCCGTAGATCGCCTGATCAGGATCGCCGGTGACGGCGAGGTGGGGGTGATCGATCGACAGGCCGCGGAGGATCGCGTATTGCACGGCGTTGGTGTCTTGGTACTCGTCCACGAGGATGAACCGGTGCCGCGCATCCAGCTCGCGGCGGAGCTCGGGATTCTCGGCCAGGATGGTGGCCACGTGCACGAGCAGGTCGTCGAAGTCCACCGCGTTGGCCCGCACGAGCATCTGCTGGTAGACGGGCCAGACCCGGAGCGCCACGTCGTCCACCGGCTTCCCCCACCGCGGCTCGAACGTGCTCGGCGTGAGCAGGTCGTTCTTGGCGCGGGAGATGACCCCGGCGATGCGATCGACCGGCGTGTGGGTGGCGGCCAGACCGAGCGACTTCACGGCCCGCTTGAGCGTGGCGGCGGCGTCGTCGGGATCGAGGATCGAGTAGTCGCTCGTGAGGCCGACGAGACGGGCCTGGCGACGAATCAGCCGGGCGGCAAAGCGATGGAAGGTGCCCATCTCGACCGGCTGCGGCCCCACCATCTCGGCCACCCGGCGGCGCATCTCATCGGCCGCCTTGTTGGTGAAGGTGAGGGCGACGATCCGTTCGGGCGGTACACCCTCGGCGATCAGGTGGGCGATCCGGTGGGTGACCACGCGGGTCTTGCCGCTACCAGGGCCTGCTAGCACCAGCAGCGGACCCTCGACGTGGCTCGCAGCGAGTTGCTGAGACTCGTTGAGGGAGGAAAAGGATGGCGCTGGCACGGCTGGGAACCGCGAAACCTGGCGGAGGGTGAACCCGGCGCGGCGCGTCTCGCCGGACCGACGTAGCCGGTTTTCGGCCAGATGCAGTATATTCATGGGTCGTTCGCCCGGGCACATGCCCTTGGCGTTACCCACTACCTCGATTCGCACGGGAGGGACCCCATGCCGCGAGTGCCATACAAAAACCTGATGCAGTCCGACGAGATGGCCGAGAAACTCGAGATGAGCACGGCCGAGATCGGCCTCTCCGTCCGCACCACGAACTGCCTGGAGGAGAAGGGGATTTTCACCGTCCACGACCTGCTCAACTGCACGCGTGCCGACTTGCTCTCAATCTCGAACTTCGGTGAGAAAACCCTCGAAGAGGTCTTCAAGGCCCTGGAGAAGATCGGGTTCTTTCGGGCCCAGACTTCGTCGGGCGAGCTGGCCGAACGGCAGCCGGAGGCGGCGGCCCGCTGCTCCTGACCGGCTCCCGCCGAGGCGGCGAGGAGTGCGCTCGTGAGATTTCCGCGGTTTTTCGGCAAGAAGCTCGGCCATCGCCGGACCGGCTCGCAGGCCTGGGCTTCGCTCGGCGACGCGGCGTTTCACGCGGCCTTGCTCACCGCCGGGATCGTCTTCGGCGGACTGCTGCTCTCCGGGGTGGCCGTCCCGGAATGGCGGATCAACCAGCACTTCCTGGCGACCGACTGCACCGTGCTGGGCAAGGGCCTGGCACGGCGGACCAGTGCCACCGACCGCCGCGGTGCCTCGACGTGGCAGCCGTGCCTCCGCGTCCGCTACGACGTGGCAGGGCGGCCAATGGAGTCGTGGAGCACGCCCGCACGGAGCACGACCACGAGCGACCGCGGGCGGGCGATCGCGGCGCTCTCCGGCTGGAAGCTCGGCGACACGGTGCCTGGATGGTACGACCCAGCCGCGCCCACCACGGTCGTGTTGAAGCGGGGCTACAACTGGTGGACGTGGCTGCTGACGCTGCTCCTGCCCGGGGCGCTGATCTCCTTCGGCGGCATGGGGCTGGCCCGCGCGATCCGCCGCTGGGGCCGGTCGGAGGAGCGGTGCGCCGTGCCCTCGCGGTTTTCCGAAATTCTCGACCCGCTCGCCGCCGGCCCACGGCAGGCAGCCGACCACCCCGGGGTGCCCGCCTGCGATGACCTCATCAACTCCCCGGGCACCGTTCTCGCCTATCGGCTGCCCATCGAGAGCCCCGAGAACTGGACGCTCCTCGGCTTCGGGCTGTTCGCCTTCCTCTGGAACACGATCCTGGCGGTGCTCGGCGTCGGCGCCGGCATCGACCTCCTCGGCGGGAAGGTTGACTGGCTGCTTCTCGCGCTCCTCGTGCCCTTCGCCGCCGTCGGCATCGCAAGCCTCGCGCTGTTCATCCGGCGGGGGCTCCTGGCGACGGCCGTCGGACCCACGCAGCTCGAGATCTCCGCCCAGCCGCTCCGTCCCGGAGGGACGTACGAGGTGATGCTCGCCCAGGGGGGCTCGGGCACGTTTGAATCGCTGCGGCTGACCCTCACGCTAGAGGAGCAGGCGACGTTCACGCAGGGCACCGACACCCGCACCGACCGGACCACCGTCTGGGCCCGCGACATCCGCACCTGGGCAGACCTGCAGCTCGCGCCCGGCGCCCGCTTCGAGGCCCGGGAGTCGTTCGCGATTCCAGCCGATGCCATGCACTCATTCGCCTCCGAGCACAACGCGGTCCGCTGGAGCATCGCGGTGCACGGCCAGCCCGCTGGCTGGCCGGCGTTCGTCCGCACCTTCCCGCTCGTGGTCTTTCCCGTCGAACAGCCGGCGGACCAGGGCGGCCGGCGGCGGGAGGTCCCGGCATGAGCACCGTGCCTGAGAGTTTTCGTGCCGCACCCCGCGTGGTCGCCCTGTTCTCGCACGCCGACCGGCACTACGACCCACTCGATCCGCTCGAGGTCCGCTACGAGGTGGAAGGGCTCGACGACGAGTCGCCGCGAGCGCTCGAGCACTCCGTCCTCTGGTTCACCGAAGGCAAGGGCGAAGAGGATCTCGGCGTGCACTTCTTCGAGCGGATCGTCGCCGCCGAACGGATGCCGCCCACCGCCCCCATGGGCCAGTTCTCCTGCCGGCTGCCGCGGAGCCCGCTCTCCTACGAGGGCGTGGTGGTGAAGATCCGGTGGTGCGCGAGGGTCCGATTCTTTTTCGAGAGCGGCCGCGACTATGTCTCGGAGCACGAGTTCACGGTCGGTTGCCTGCCCCCCGCCCGCCCGCTGCAGGCGACGCCATGACCGCCGGCGGCAGCGGACACGCGGCGCGGCAGGCGGAGCCGAGGGAGATCCCGGCCAATCCCTTCGCGAGCCGCTACACCAGGCCGGGAGCGCTGCCCCCCCTCGACGAGCGGGGCCGGCCGCTGGCGGTCGGCCCGCTGCTGGACCGCGTCCGCCCCGGCTGCTCGGTGATCGAGGGCCAGCACGGCCGCGGGAAAACCACCCTGGTTCGGGCGCTGCTCGCCGCCGCGACCGCAGCGGGGCGTCCGGCGTCGTTCATCCAGATCCGCTCGTGGGCCGACGCGCGGCGGGCGGTCGCGGCCCTGGCGGCAGCCCGTCGAGGCCAGATCGTCGCGGTGGATGGCTGGGAGCAGCTCCCCTGGGGCTGCGGCCTCCTGATCACCGCCCTCGCCCGGTGGCGCGGGGCAGGGGTGATCACGACGGCCCATCGACCGAGCGGGCTCCCGGTGCTCGCCCGCTGCGAGTCCTCCTCGGCAACCGTCGCCGCGATCGTCGAGCGGCTTCCCGCTCACGGCGGTGCGATCGGATCCGTCGACATCGAAGCCGCCTTCCGGCACCATGGCGGAAACGTCCGCGACGCGTTGGCAGCCCTCTACGACCGGTTCGAGGAACGGCGTCCCTCCCGCGCCACCACCGAGCCGTGAACCGCTGACCGCGGCCCGCGACCGCGAGCGGGGCCGGCTGTGGCGGTGGTGACGGCGGCACCGGTCGTACGGGGCGACGAAGCCAAATTCATCCTCCCCCTGGCTTTTTTTCTTCACGTCGCGCCGACCGCGCAACCTACGTTTGCGTGTTGCCGCCGGTTCCGTGGGCTTTTTCCCGGAGCGGTGGCCAGCGGAGGAACGTGCGATGACGATGCGTCGAATTTCCGTGGCCCTCGTGGCGGCCGTCGTGTGCCAGTGCGTGGGCAGCCTCGATGCCCGGGCGCAATGCTGCTTCAACGATCTGTTCGCCGGCTGCGGCGCGTGCTTCCGGAAGCCGCCGGTGTACGCGGTCGCCCCGGTAGCGGCGCCGATGGTCGCGCCGATGGCGGCGCCGATCGCCGCGCCGCCCCCGCCGGTGATGGTGCCCGTGCAGCAGACGAGCTACGTGCCCGAGACCACCTATCGCACCCAGTACCAGAACGTGCCGGTCACCACCTACAAGCCCTCGTGCGAGGTCGATCCGTGCACGGGCTGCACCCGCGAGTGCATGCAGCCTGTCACCCAATACGTCCAGCAGGCCGTGAATGTGCCCGTGACGCAATACCGCGCCGTGACCACCACGAAGTACGTGCAGATGCAGCCCGGCTATCCCGGCGGCTACCCGGCTGCACAGCCGGGCATGGCCGCACCCATGGTGGCCGGTCCGGCGATGGCGGCGCCCGTCGCCGCCCCCGCGGCCAGCCCGTTCGCGGCCCCGGTCCAGACGACGCCACAGGCGTGGGGTGCCGCAGGCGCCGACATCCCCCAGCAGCTCGTTCCCGGCTCGCAGCCCGCATTGCCTCCGGCTTCGGTGCCTCAGACCTACCAGCAGCCGATCACACCCCAGAACGCGTATGCGGTACCCATGCAGCCGCAGGCCGGCCTCCAGCCCCAGCCCACGCAGCCGCCGACCCTCACCCCGGCCCCGACGGTGGCCCCGACGCCCTCGCTGAAGCCGATCCCCGAGTTGCCGAAGGCGGCGGCTCCGGCGGCGACAGGCCTCACCACGCCGGCCGTGTCGCCGTTCGCGACTCCGGCTCCCGCCCTCACGACCCCCTGGCCCCAGCCAGCCACCGGCACGAACGGCATGCCCCTCCCCGGCACGGCAGCGCCGGCCGCCGGCTCGGCTCCGATGGCTCAGCCCCTCGGCATGCCCGTCCTTCCCGGCCAGGGCCCCAAGGCCTCGACGAACGCCTTCCCGCGGCTCCTGGAACCGACGAGCCACACCACCTCGTGGCAGCCGGCCATGCTCGATCCGCTCCCCGGCGGACGCCGCCCCGGGTATCCGACCGCCGCGCTGCCCGCTCGACTCCAGCAGTGACCGCGGGGCCTGGCGGCAGCGCTTGCCGCCACCGGCCGTTCCGCTGACACTTCCCGTGACCGGGGCGGTCCATGCCCGCCTGGTTCAGGGAGTGATCCGGCACCGTGACGAATTCAGAGATCGCCGCTGTCTTCGACCACGTCGCCGACCTGCTCGAGTATCAGGGCGGCAACGTCTTCCGCGTGCGCGCCTACCGCAACGCGGCCCACACGATCGGCGGCCTGACCGAACCCCTGGCGGCAGTCCGGGCGGATGCCGATCGGTCGCTCACCGACCTCGAGGGAATCGGCGCCGATCTTGGCGGCAAGATCGAGCAGCTCCTCGACACCGGCAGGCTGCCGCTGCTCGAGGAACTCGAGCGCCAGGTGCCGGCGGCCGCGTTCGAGCTGATGCGGGTTCCCGGGCTGGGACCGAAGAAGGTGAAACTTCTCGTCGAGGCGCTGGCGATCGACTCGCTCGAAGCGCTGGAGCAGGCCTGTCGGGAACAGCGGGTCGAGGGGGTGAAGGGCTTCGGCGCGAAGACGCAGGCCGCGATCCTCGACAACATCGCCTTCGCCAAGGACCCAGCCCACGCGCGGATGCTCTGGAACGACGCCGACGAGATCGTCCAAGACATCGTGGCGTGGATGCGGCAATGCCCGCAGGCCCGGCAGGTCGAGGGAGCCGGAAGCTGGCGGCGGGGCCGCGAGACGGTCGGTGATCTCGACCTCGTGATCGACAGCCTCACCGCCGGCGCCGTGATGGATCATCTCGAACGCTGGCCGGGCAAGGCCGCGGTGCTGCAGCGGGGCGAGACGAAGGCGAGCATCCGCGGGCCGCGGGAGATGCAGATCGACGTCCGCGTGGTGGCCGAGGAGTCGTTCGGGGCGGCGCTGCAGTACTTCACCGGCTCCAAGGAGCACAACGTGAAGCTCCGCTCGCGGGCGCGGGACCGCGGCCTGACGATCAACGAGTATGGCGTCTATCGGCTCGACGAGTCGGGCGCGGCCAGTCGTGGCACCCCCCTCGCAGGCCGCTCCGAGGCCGAAGTCTACGAGGCGGTGGGACTGGCCTGGATCCCACCCGAGCTCCGGGAAGGCGGCGACGAGATCGAGCAGGCCGCGCGGGGTCGGCTGCCCGAACTCGTCGGCCTGACCGACATCCGCGGCGACCTCCACATGCACACGACCGCGACCGACGGCGAAGACACGCTCGCCGACATGGTGCGGGCGGCGATCGATCGCGGCCTGGAATACATCGCCATCACCGACCACGGCCAGCGGGTGACCATGGCCCGCGGCCTCGACCGCGGCCGGTTGCTGAGGCAGTGGGACGAGATCGACCGACTCAACGAGTCACTTGCCGCCGACGGGAAGCCGGCGATCACCGTGCTCAAGGGAATCGAGGTCGACATGCTCGAGAAGGGCGGGCTCGACCTGCCCGACGAGGTCCTCGCCCGAGCCGACTGGGTGGTGGCCAGCCTCCACTACGGCCAGCAGCAGCCCCGCGATCGGATCACCGCCCGGATCCTCGAGGCGATCGAGCATCCGTTCGTCCGGGTGATCGGTCATCCCACCGGGCGGCTGATCAACCGGCGACCGGCCTACGACGTCGACATGGCGGCCGTGATCGAGGCCGCCGCCCGCACCGGCACGTTCCTGGAGATCAACGCGAACCCCTGGCGGCTCGACCTCGATGACCGCCACGCGGCCGCCGCCCGCAAGGCCGGCGTGCTGCTGGTCATCTCGACCGATGCCCATTCGACCCGTGGGCTCGACGTCATGCGCTGCGGCGTGCTCCAGGCGCGGCGTGCCGGTCTCGAGAAGGGAGACGTCGCGAACACGCGGTCACTCGCCGACCTTCGCCGCCTGATGGCCAAGAAGGGCTGAGGCCATCGAACTCGTCAGCGGGCGGGCTTCACACAGCGAAAACCGCAGTGGTTGGTGCCGCTCGACACCTCTCCCTTACCGCGGGTGCCGACGATGTAGCGGGAGCAGTATTGGTCGCTGCACAGGTACGAGCCTCCCCGCTGGACCCGCTTCGACTGGCCCGGCTCGGCAGGGTCATGGCTGTCGGATGGCCCCCGGGGATTCCCCGCCACGCCTGCAGCGGCATCGCGGGCATAGGTGTCGGGGCGGTACCAGTCGCTGCACCATTCCCAGACGTTTCCCGCCATGTCGTGGAGGCCAAAGGGATTCGCGGGATAGCGGCCCACCGGGGCGATGCCGGCGAAGCCGTCCTCCGCCGTGTTCTCCCCGGGAAACCGCCCCTGCCAGGTGTTCGCCATCCAGCGGCCGCCCGGGCGGAACTCGTCGCCCCATGGATAGGTCGCACCGGCACGACCCCCGCGTGCCGCCACCTCCCACTCCGCCTCCGTGGGCAGTCGTTTGCCGGCCCAGGCCGCGTAGGCCTCGGCATCGTCGGAGGCGACGTGGACCACGGGCTCACTGCCCTTGCCGCTGAGGTCGCTCTCCGGGCCCTGCGGGTGGCGCCAGCAGGCTCCCGGCACATACGCCCACCAGCGGAGGTGCGCCATGCCGGTGGCGTCGCGGAGCGGCACGTCCTCGGCGGGCGGCGTGAAGACGATCGACCCGGCGACGAGGTTTTCGGGGGGCGCCCCGGGAAAGTCTTCGGCCCGGGGCGGCCGCTCGGCGACGGTCACATAGCCCGTCGCCTCCACGAAGGCGGCGAACTGGTCATTCGTGACCTCGTGCACGTCCATCCAGAAGCCGTCCACCCTCACCTGATGGATGGGTCGCGCATCGACCATCGGGTCGGTGCCGCCGAAGGGCAGGCCGCGGGGATCGCCGCAGCCCATGGAAAACTCGCCGCCAGGCACCCAGGCCATCCCGGGGGGAGGCTCCCCGGGAGCGGCGTTCCCGGCGACCGTCGGGCGGAACGGTCCCGGCGCGCTCGCGGCGGGGTCGCGCGGCCGGCCGGCGAGCCACACGGCGAATGCAAGCAGCAACGGGAGCAGCCAGAGCCATGGCCAACGCGACCTGGTCGTGGCCGGCCGGCGGTCGTCTCGGGCCGCGGTCATTCGGGCAGGCCTCCGAGCATCCGCTCGAGCGTGCGTGCGACCCCGGCGCGGCGCGACGGTGTCCACCAGCGGCCACACGCGCGACGGGCCCGCTTCGCCGCGAGCGCCTCGTGGCCGCGGGCGGCCAGGAGCGTGCGGCGATCGCAGCCTTTCTGCTCCCGCCGCGCCCAGCGGCCGAGCCGGTCGGCGGCGGCGGCGCGGTCGGTGTACTCGCCGAACCGAGCCTGCAGGCGGTGGAGCGGCCGATCGGAGGTGGAAGTGGCGGCAGACGTCCCGATCTCGGCGATCGCCTCCAGCGCGTAGCGGAGTTTCTTCGTCTCGATCCGCAGCCGATGGATCGCTCGACCTTGGCGGAGCGGCCGGTCGAGCCGGGCAAGGAATCGGCCGACGAGCCGCCGCGCCCTGCGACTCGCGAACGAGGCGACCGTCTCGGCCGGCGCCGGCGAAGCGACCGCGGCCACGGTCGCCGCCGTCTCGCCCTCCCAGGCGTGCATGGGTAGTTTGGCCAGGCCGGTATGGAGCCGGCGTCTCGTCTCCGGCCGGCGGTCCGCCAGCAGCCCGGCAAGCCTTCGAGACGCGTCGCCGGCCCGGACGGCAGACGCGGCCCCGTGGCCGCGGGCAACGAGCACGTCGAGATCGCGGGCCTCCCCGGCCGCCCGACGAATCCGCCGCAGGGCCTTCTTGAACCAGCGGCGCTGCCGGCGCGGGATGAGCGGGCGAAAGACGATGATCGCGGCGGTCGCGCGTCGCGTGGCAACACGCAGCCGGTGCACGGCCGCCGCACCGGCATTCGCCGCCGAGACCGCGGCGACCGCCCGGCCCACGGCGCTCAGCCGCCGGCGCAGCAGGCCCCGGGCGACGCGCGCGAGCGGCTGCGGCTGATTTGCCCGAACGGTGCGCGTCGCCATGGGAACATTCGCGAGGGGGAGCACGGCGCGGGCCGGCGCTCCGGCCCGCCGCGTCACTCTACGGGCGGTGCGGCCCCGGTTCCACCAGCCGCCCCACGGGGCGGCTCAGCGGGCCCCGACCGTCCGCGATCCCGGCTGGCTCGCGGCAGCCTCCGGCAGCGGTCGCTTCGCCACGACCACGTCGGAGACGAAGATCGTGCCCGCCCCCAGCGCCCCGTCGCCGGTCCAGAGGCGACCCTTGACCTCGATCTCGTCGCCCGACGCGACGAGGTCGAGACGGGCTGCGTCGATCGTCGCGATGGCCGCTGGATCCAGCTCGAGCGTGATGCGTCGCAGCGTGCCGGCATCCACCCGCAGGCTCATGATCCCCTTGCGGATGCTCACGACCGTTCCCACGATCGTGTCCACCTGATCCGGCCGGACAGCATCCGGCACGAAGCCTGCCGGCGGCGTCACGATCTCCAGTTTCGAGACCGGCTGGACGCCGCGGCCCTTGCCGTCAACCTCGGCGCGGAGCCGGACCACCATGCCCGGCACCAGCACCGACGCGGGCCCCTGCCCCACGACCTTGAACCTCGTCACTCCCGCCGGATGCAACTGGGCGATCAACGGTTCGCCGCGGCCCGCCGTCGCGGAGTTCTCGTCGAAGGCGACGACGCCGCCGGCAACCTGGCCCACCACGCCCCGCACGATCCCCTTGAACTCGGCCTCGGGAAGGCGGTCGATCACCAGCTTGTTCTCGGCCACCGGCACGGTGATCGCCTTGTTCGAGCCGCGGCAGGCGCCGAGGTTCCAGAGCCGCTCGTAGGCCTGCTGAATCTTCGCCGACTTGTAGAACGTGCCCCAGTGGATCGTGCCGTCGGCCGCGAGCGGGGGCGGGGCGGCGTGGGCCTCGGCGTACGGGTTGTACGGGTCCGCCTGGCCGCAGGCGGTGGAGGCCCAGGCGGCGATGACGAGCAGCACGGACTGGCGGAGGTGGCGTGTCATGGTGGTGTCGCGGTGGATGGTGAGACCCGTCCTGCCTCGACACTACTTCGACATCGGCAGGGCCGCAAAAAGCCCCGCGGCCCGGTCGTGACGGCGGCACCGAATATGACGACGGGCGTGGCCGGGCTGTTCGCCACTGGCCACGCCCGCACGGGAGCGATCGGCTGACCGGGGCGGAGGGTTACTCGTCGCCGCTCGCGTCCAGGGTGGCCACCCCGCCGTCCGCCGGGGCGGCAGCCCCTTCGGCGGCCGCGTCGGCGGAGGCGGCTGCCTCCAAGAGCGGAAACTGGCGGGCCAGCACGTTCTCGCGGTCCATCCGTAGCGACTCCAGTGCCTCGGGCCGCACCCGGACCTCGGCAGACTGGAACGTGTTGAAGCCCGTACCCGCCGGGATCAAGTGCCCGAGGATCACGTTCTCCTTGAGGCCGACCAGGTTGTCGGTCTTTCCGGCGAGGGCTGCCTCGGTCAGGACCTTGGTGGTCTCCTGGAAGCTGGCCGCGGAGATGAAGCTCGAGCTCTGAACGCTCGCCTTCGTGATCCCGAGCAGCTGGGTGCTGGCCGTCGCCGGCTTGGGCTTCGCCCCCTTGGCGGACGCCCCACCAAGCGTCTCGATCTGCGCATTCGCCTGGGCGAGCACGTCCTTGGGCACGATCGTGCCCACATCGAACTCGCTGTCGCCCTTGTCGGTGATCCGCACGCAGTCGGCGATCCGGTCGTTCGCCGCCCGGAACTCGAACTTGTCCATCACGCTGCCCGGCAGGAGCGTGGTGTCGCCAACGGTCTCGATCTTCACCTTGCGCAGCATCTGCGACACGATGATTTCGATGTGCTTGTCGTCGATGTCCACCCGCTGGCTGCGATAGACGTTCTGGATCTCGCGGGTGAGATACTGCTGCACCGCCTCCTCGCCCGAGATCCGCAGGATGTCGTGCGGCACCAGCGGCCCGTCCACGAGCGCTTCGCCCGCCTTGACGATGTCGCCGGCATGCACCCGAAGGTGCTTGCCGTGCGTCACCAGGTGCTCGCGCTCGATGCCGCTCTCGTTCTTGACGACGATCGTCCGCTTGCCGCGGCGCTTCTCGCCGAGGAGTTCCACCTTGCCGTCAATCTCCGCCATGATCGCGGGATCCTTCGGCTTGCGGGCCTCGAAGATCTCCGTGACCCGCGGCAGACCGCCGGTGATGTCCTGCGTGCCCGACGCCTCACGCGGCGTCTTGGCGAGGATGTGGCCGGCGGCCACCATCTCGCCCGGCGACACCTCGATGTAGGCTTTTTCCGGCAGATAGCAGAAGTCGAGGATCTTGCCCGACTCGTCCTCGAGCACCACCTGCGGGTGATACACACCCTTGTGCTCCATGATCATCCGCCGCAAGTGGCCGCTCGGGTCCTTCTCGATGCGGAGCGTCTCGTTCTCGATCACGTCCTCGTAGCGGACCTTGCCCGCCACTTCCGACAGGATCGGGATCGAGTGCGGATCCCACTGCACGAGCACGGTGCCCGCCTTGACCTCCTCGTCGTCCTTCACCTTGAGGATCGCGCCTGCGGGAATCTCGAACTTCTCGAGCTCCCGGCCCTTGGCGTCGACGATGGCGATCTCGCCGTTGCGGGCCAGCACGACGGCCTCGCCCTGCTCGTTGGTGACGGTGCGGAGCCGCGTGAACTTCACGGTGCCGGCTCGCTTCGCCTTGCTCTCGCTCTCCTCGATGGCACGCTGCCCCACGCCGCCGATGTGGAAGGTCCGCATCGTCAGCTGGGTGCCCGGCTCACCGATGCTCTGAGCGGCGATGATGCCCACCGCCATGCCCTCCTCGACGAGCGAACCCGTCGAGAGATCCATGCCGTAGCAGAGTCGGCAGACACCCAGCGGGGCCTCGCAGGTGAGCGGGCTGCGGACCTGGATCTTCTCCAGGCCCAACTCCTCGACCTGCCGGGCCGTCTTCGGCGTGATGAGTTCGTCTTCCCGGACGATCACCTCGTCGCTGATGGGATTGCGGATGTCGGACCGGCTGACCCGACCGCGGATGCCGTCGGCGAGGCTGACTTCCACCTTCTCGCCGCGGTAGATCACCCCCTTCGTGATCCCCTGGGTGGTACCGCAGTCGTGCATGGTCACGACCACGTTCTGGGCGACGTCGGCCAGCTTGCGGGTGAGGTATCCCGAGTCGGCGGTCTTGAGAGCCGTGTCGGCCAGACCCTTGCGGGCACCGTGGGTCGAGCTGAAGTACTCCAGCACCGTCAGGCCTTCGCGGAAGTTCGCCTTGATCGGCGTCTCGATGATCTTGCCCGACGGCTTGGCCATCAGCCCGCGCATGCCCGCCAGCTGGCGAATCTGCTCGACGCCGCCTCGGGCACCCGAATGGGCCATGAGGTGGATCGGGTTGACGTAGCCGGGGCGCCGGGTGGGCTTCGTATCCGTGTCCTGCTCGAGCTCCGTCATCATCTCCTTCGTGATCTGCTCGCGGGCGTGCGTCCAGGCATCGAGCACCGAGTTGTAGCGCTCGCCGTCGGTGATCACGCCCTTCTGGTAGCGCTTGAGGATCTTCATCACCTCCTTCTCGGCATCGCCGATGATCCGCGTCTTGCTCATGGGGGTGATCAGGTCGTCGGTCGCGAACGACAGGCCGCTCTTCGTGCTCCAGCCGAAGCCGACGCGGTTCATGTCGTCGAGCAGGTCGATCGTCTTCCGCCGGCCGAGGGTCTGGTAGCAGTCGGAGATCACACGTGCCAGCTCGCTCGACCGCATCGGGATGTTGTAGAAGAGCATCCCTTCGGGCAGAGTCGAGTTGAACAGCACGCGGCCCGCCGTGGTCTCGATCACCGCCCCCGGCTTGCCCAGCGCCTCGACGTCGGTCTTGAGCCGCCGCTTCGCCGGCAGCTTCACCTTGATCTTCGCGTGGGTGTCGACCTTCCGCAGCGAGTGGGCGATCTCCACCTCGGCGAAGTCCTTGAACACCATCCCCTCGCCCTTGCGGCCCGGGATGGCCATCGTGAGGTAGTAGCACCCCATCACCACGTCCTGCGACGGCGAGATGATCGGCGCGCCGTTGGCGGGGCTGAAGATGTTGTTGGTCGCCAGCATCAGGGTGTGCGCCTCGACCTGAGCCTCGATCGAGAGCGGCAGGTGGACGGCCATCTGGTCACCGTCGAAGTCGGCGTTGAACCCCTTGCAGACCAGCGGATGCAGCTTGATCGCGTTGCCCTCGACAAGCACCGGCTCGAAGGCCTGGATGCCCATGCGATGCAGCGTCGGCGCCCGGTTGAGCAGCACGGGGTGATTGCGGATCACCTCCTCGAGGATGTCCCAGACCTCCGCGTCCTTCCGCTCGAGCATCTTCTTGGCGCTCTTGATGGTGTCGGCATGGCCGAGTTCCTTGAGCCGCCGGATGATGAACGGCTGATAGAGCTCCAGCGCGATCTTCTTGGGGAGGCCGCATTGGTGGAGGCGAAGGTTCGGGCCCACCACGATCACCGACCGGGCCGAATAGTCCACCCGCTTGCCGAGCAGGTTCTCGCGGAACCGGCCCTGCTTGCCCTTGATCATGTCGGTCAGGCTCTTGAGCGGGCGATTGCTCGAGGCGAGCACCGGCCGCTTGCAGCGGTTGTTGTCGAACAGGGCGTCGACCGACTGCTGCAGCATCCGCTTCTCGTTGCGGATGATCACCTCGGGCGCGTTGAGGTCGACGAGCTTCTTGAGGCGGTTATTGCGGTTGATGATCCGGCGATACAGGTCGTTGAGGTCGCTGGTGGCGAAGTTGCCGCTGTCGAGCATCACGAGCGGCCGGAGGTCCGGCGGGATCACGGGGATGACGTCGAGCACCATCCACTCGGGCTTGTTCTCACTGTCGCGGATGCTCTCCACGATCTTCAGCCGGTTGACCAGATCCTTCTTCTTCTGCTTCGAGTTGGTCGTGGCGAGCTCCTCGCGGAGTTCCCGCGACAGCGTCACGAGATCGAGCCCCAGCAGGAGCTTGCGGACCGCCTCCGCTCCCATCTCGGCCTCGAAGCTGCCGTCGCCGTAATCGGTCCGCGCCTGCCGGTATTCTTCCTCGGTGAGCAGCTGCTGCTTCTTGAGCGGCGTGTCCTTGGGGTCGAGGACCACGTAATCCTGGAAGTAGATCACCTTCTCGAGGCTCGACGTCTTCATGTCGAGCAGGGCGCCGAGGCGGCTCGGCATCGCCTTGAAGAACCAGATGTGCACGACGGGAGCGGCGAGCTCGATGTGGCCCATCCGCTTGCGGCGCACGCGGCTGTGCGTGACCTTCACACCGCAGCGGTCGCAGATCATCCCCTTGTACTTCATGCCGCGGTACTTGCCGCAGGAGCACTCCCAGTCCTTCTCCGGTCCGAAGATCTTCTCGCACATCAGTCCGTCTTTCTCGGGACGGAAGGTGCGGTAGTTGATCGTCTCCGGCTTCTTGACCTCGCCGAACGACCAGCTGCGGATGTCGTGCGGCCTGGCCAGGCTGATCTTCACGGCCGAGTAGTCGTTGACGCGATCGTAGGTGGCTTCACCGATGCTCACGGGAGATTCTCCTGGTGCCTGTCGAGGCGACTGCTGATCAACCTTGGGTTCTGATGCCTGGTGTTCCGATGCCCGACGCTTGACGGTCCGGGAGCCGCCGGGCGCCGAGACGCCGGACGGCTTCCCTGCGGGCAAAGGCCATGACGGCCTCGCCCGCGTGAATCTAGACGCGACGCTTTTCCAGTTGCATGTTGAGGGCCAGGCCCCGAATCTCGTTGGTGAGCACGTCGAAGCTGGCGGGCGTGCCGGCCTCGAGCGTGTTCTCCCCCTTGACCATGCTCTCGTAGATCTTCGTCCGGCCCTCCACGTCGTCGCTCTTCACGGTGAGCAGTTCCTGGAGGATGTAGGCCGCCCCGTAGGCTTCGAGCGCCCAGACTTCCATCTCCCCGAACCGCTGGCCGCCGAACCGCGCCTTGCCGCCGAGCGGCTGCTGGGTGATCAGGGAGTAGGGGCCGGTGGACCGGGCGTGGACCTTGTCATCGACGAGGTGGTGGAGCTTCAGCATGTAGATGTAGCCCACCGTCGTTTCCTGCTCGAGCGGCTCGCCGGTGCGGCCGTCGAACAGCTGCGCCTTGCCGTGCCGCGGGAGCTTGGCGTCGTCGAGGACCTTGTTGATGTCCTCCTCGCTGGCTCCGTCGAACACCGGAGTGATCGCCTGGAAGCCGAGGATCTTCCCGGCCCAGCCGAGATGGGTCTCGAGGATCTGGCCCACGTTCATGCGGCTCGGCACGCCCAGCGGGTTGAGCAGGATCTGCAGCGGCGTACCGTCGGCCAGGAACGGCATCTCTTCCTTGGGCAGGATCTTCGCGATCACACCCTTGTTGCCGTGGCGGCCGGCCATCTTGTCGCCGACGGAGATCACCCGCTTGGCGGCGACGTAGACCTTCACCATCTGGAGCACGCCGGGCCGCAGCTCGTCGCCCCGCTTCATGCTGTTGAGCCGCCGATCCTTGCCGTCGATCGCCTCTTCGACCGCGGGCCACATCGTCTTGATGATCTTGTCGACGTCGGCCTTCCGCTGCGGCGAGCGGATGTCGAACTCTTCGGGCTTGAACGCAACGGCCCGCTCCGCGACCACCTTGTGATCCTGGTTTCGCACCAGCGGGCTGCCGTCCTCGGCCGTGAGGGGCTTCTGCAGCACCTTCTCCATCTCGGCCACCATCGCGCCGAAGGTCTCGGCGATCTTGAGGTTGCCCTCGCTCTCGGCCTCCTTCAGCTGCTTCTGGAACTCCCGCCGCTCGTCCTCGGAGAGGCTCATCTGCCGCGAGAACTTCTCGGTGGCGGTGACGATGCCTTCCACGCCCGACGGCACCTCCAGCGAGTCGTTCTTCACGTCCTCACCGGCCCGGCCGAAGATCGCGTGGAGCAGTTTCTCTTCCGGCGTCAGTTCCGTCTTGCTCTTGGGGGACACCTTGCCCACCAGGATGTCACCGGGCCGCACGTACGTGCCGATGCGAACGATGCCGCTCTCGTCGAGGTTGTGCAGGGCCCGCTCACCCACGTTCGGGATGTCGCGGGTGAACTCCTCGCGGCCCAGCTTCGTGTCGCGGATCTCGATGTCGTATTCCTCGATGTGGATCGAGGTGTAGACATCGTCCTCGACCAGCTCCTCGCTGATGATGATCGCGTCTTCGAAGTTGAAGCCGTCCCAGGCAATGAAGCCCACGAGCACGTTGCGACCGAGGGCAAGTTCCCCCTTGTAGGTCGCCGCCCCGTCCGCCAGCACCTCGCCCTTCTCGACCTTCTGGCCGAGGGTGACGATCGGCTTCTGGTTTTGGCAGGTCCGCTCGTTGAGGCCCACGTACTTGCGGAGCGGATAGACATCGGGAGCCATGCCGCCCGGGGACGTGACCTCGATGGTCTCGGCATCGACGTAGGTGACGGTGCCCTTCTTCGCAGCCCGCACGAGCAGGCCGGAGTTGGTCGCCACGTCGCGTTCCATGCCCGTCGCCACCACGGGAGGCTCCGTCACCAGGAGCGGCACAGCCTGCCGCTGCATGTTGGAGCCCATCAGGGCGCGATTGGCGTCGTCGTGCTCGAGGAACGGGATCAGGCCGGCCGACACGCCGACCATCTGGCTCGGGGCGACATCGATGTATTCGATGTCCTCCGCCGGCACCAGCACGAAGTCACCCTTGTAGCGGGCGATGATCGTGTCTCCCACGATCTTGCCGTCCACCACCGTGGCATCGGCCGGAGCGAGATGGGCATCGTGCTCCTCGTCGGCCCGCAGCCAGACGACGTCGTCGGTGAGCTTCGACTTCGACACCTTGCGATAGGGCGTGACCAGGAAGCCGTAGGAATCGACGCCGGAGTAGATCGCCAGGCTGGAGATCAGGCCGATGTTCGTGCCTTCCGGCGTCTCGATCGGGCAGATCCGGCCGTAGTGGGAGATGTGAACGTCGCGAACCTCGAAGCCCGCCCGCTTGCGATTCAGACCGCCAGGGCCGAGCGCGGACAGCCGCCTCTCGTGCGTGAGCATCGACAGCGGATTCGTCTGGTCGACCACCTGGGAGAGCTCGCCGCGGCCGAAGAAATACTCGATCGCCGCCGAGATGCTCTTGGGATTGATGAGGGTGCGAGGCGACATCTCCGCCACGTCCTTGAGGCTCATCCGCTCCTGAACGGTGCGGCGGAGCTTGAGGAAGCCCTTGCGGAGCTCGTCGCTGGCGAGCTCGTCGATCGTCCGCAGCCGCCGGTTGCCGAGGTGATCGATGTCGTCGACCTCGACTTCCCCCTCGCCCTCGCTGAGCTGCAGCATGTAGCGGATCGCGGCGATCATGTCATCCGCCCGCAGCGTCATCTCGGTCTCGGGCACGTCGAGGCCGAGCTTGCGATTGATGCGGAAGCGGCCGACGCGGCCCAGCCGGTAGCGGTTGGTGTCCTTGAACTTCTCGTCGAACAGCGCCTTCGCCTTGTCGAGCGCCGGCGGGTTACCCGGCCGGAGCCGCTGGTAGATGCGGATCAGCGCGTCTTCGTGGCTCGGCGCCACGCCGGTCCGCCGCTTCGACTCGTCGGCATCCTCGCGGAGGCTGTTGACGATCAGCGGAACCTTCTGCTCCAGCATCACCTCGACGGCCTTGAGGCCCGACGTGCAGATCAGCTCCGCCTGATCGTGGGTGATCTTGCAGCCGGCATCGACGATGATCTCGCCGGCCCGCTCGCTGCCCTTGGGATAGACGATGTCGTCGACGGCGAGCTTGCCTTCGACCTTGACGACATACCGACCGCCCTCGGTCTTCACCTTCTCGGTCTTGTAGAACAGTTTGAGGATCTCGGCGTCGGACGTGTACTTGGGATCCATCGCCCGCAGCAGCGTGAGCGCCGAAAACTTGCCGCTCTGGTCGATCCGCACCTGGAGCGTGTCCTTCTTCGACACGTTGAGCTCGATCCAGCTGCCGCGCTCAGGGATGATCCGGCAGTTGTGGGTCTTGCGATCGCTCGACTCCGTGTCGGCCACGAAGTCGATGCCCGGCGACCGGTGCAACTGGCTCACCACCACCCGCTCGGCACCGTTGATGATGAACTCGCCGCCCCCGAGCATGATGGGGACATCGCCGAGATAGACCTCTTCCTCGATCGGCTGCTCGCGGGTGAGCCGCAGCCAGACCCGCAGCGGCCGGCCATAGGTGAGCCGCAGCTGTCGGCACTCGTCGGGGCTGTACCGCGGCTTCCCGAGTTCGTACCGCAGATACTCGATCTTGACGGTCCGGTCGTAGCTCTCGATCGGGAAGATCTCCCGAAGCACGCCCTCGATGCCCTCGTCCTTCCGCTTGGAGGGAGGCACGTCGTACTGCAGGAACTTGTCGTAGAACCGGGTCTGGATCTCGGTCAGATCGGGGATGAGATGGCTAACGCGACGGCTGCCGAAGTGGCGAACTTCACGGGGCTGGAGACGGCGGACGGCGCGAGTTGCCATTGACAGAAAACTCCTCGGGATGATCTCGTCAGGCCGCGACCGGATCGCGTCCCGCTCGGGGCACCGTCAAGAATCAGAGCCGCCGCCGACACAGAGGACCATCGACCCACGGGGCGTCGATGCATCCTGCTGCGGCGCGCAGGCCACGACTCATCGGGCGACCGTCAGAGGCGGCCAACAAACAGGGACAACTGGGGAGCAGAGGCAGGGACGGGCAGGATCGGGCAAGAACACGCAAATACTATACCGTTTGGCGACGAAGGCACCAACCTCCCGCCGCCAAACGGCGTATTTACCGCGTTTACTTGATCGCGACCTTGGCGCCAGCCTCTTCCAGTTCCTTCTTCAGCTTCTCGGCGTCGGCCTTCGAGATGCCTTCCTTCACCTTGGACGGGGCGCCTTCGACCGTGTCCTTGGCCTCCTTGAGACCCAGGCCGGTCGCGGCACGCACCACCTTGATGACGCCGATCTTGTTGTCGCCAAACGCCTCGAGGATGACGTCGAACTCCGTCTTCTCGACGGCTGCCTCGGCGGCACCCCCCGCCCCGGCGCCACCGGCACCCGGAGCGGCCATCATGACCGCGCCGCCGGCAGCCGGCTTGATGCCGTGAACTTCGTCGAGGTAATCCGACAACTCCTTCGCCGCCTTCAGAGTGAGGCCGACGATCTTGTCGCCGAGGTCCTTGGTCTCCTTCGAGAATTCACGCGTCGCTTCAGCCGTTGCCATCGCTCGAGGTCCTTTCCCTTCGAAAAATGCGGTCGCGCCGGACGATCCGGCGGCCGTTGGATGTGATGCTTGAGGTGCCGAGTTGGTTTGCCGTTCCGCTGGGCCAGGCTGCGGAGGTCCTCTCAGCCGAGCCCATTGTCATACCATGAGAAATCGCCGAGTGAAGCCCGCCCCAAAAAATCCCGGGGCAGACTCGATCAGGAGGCGGCTGCCTCCCCGCCACCGGCCTTTTCCAGGTCTTCGACCCGCGACTTGAGTTGGCCCGCCAGGGCGCCCCCAGCCGAGAGGATCTGGCCCGAGAGCCGACCACCCAATGAACTGATCTGGCCGGACAGGATCGAGAGCTGCTCGGCCCGCGTCGGCCACTTGGCCACGAGCTTCACGTCGCCCGCATCGAGCCGGGCCCCGTCGAGGGCGCCGCCCCGGCACTCGAAACCCTCGAAGTCCTTCACACCCTGCAGGCGGTCGAGTTCCTTCGCCAGATCGACGACATCGTCGCCTCCCCAGGCGATCGCCAGCATGCCCTCGGCACGCTCGAAGGCCGGCGCCAGCGGCGTGCCGGCCATGGCCCGACGGGCCAGGCTGTTCTTCACCAGCTGGAGGCTGATCCGCTTCTTGCGAAGCGACTGCCGAAGCTGCGTGGTCTTCTGGGCGTCGAGCTTGCCGAGGCTGACGACGATCACGTCACCAACGCCCGTCAGGCGGCCCTTGAGGTCATCGACCAGCATGTCCTTGATGGCTTTGCTCATGGCGAGAAATCCGGAGAAACGAGGAGTGGGAAGGTGGGGCGGTGATCAGCCGGCGACCATCACGCCGGGCGTCATCGTGCCCGAGATCGAGATGCTCTTGAGGTACTGGCCACGAACGCTCGACGGCTGCATGCCGGCGATGTGATCGATGAAGGCGCGGATGTTGTCGGCGAGCTTGGCGGCGTCGAAGCTCGCCCTGCCGACCACTGCATGCACGATGCCAGTCGGGTCATTGCGGAACTCGACCTTACCGGCCTTGTATTCGCTCACCGTCTTCTTGATGTCGGCGGTTACCGTGCCGGCCCGGGGGCTCGGCATCAGGCCTCTGGGGCCGAGCACCTTCCCGAGGGGACCCACCAGGCCCATCATGTCGGGGGCTGCGATGCAGACGTCGAAGTCGGTCCAGCCTTCCTTGATCTTCTTGGCGAGGTCATCGGCACCGACCTCCTCCGCGCCCGCGGCCTTGGCGTCGTCGGCAAGGTTGCCCTTGGCGAACACCACCACCCGCTTCGACTTGCCGATGCCGTGCGGCAGCACGATCGAGCCGCGAATGATCTGATCCGCCTGCTTCGGGTCGATGCCCAAACGCATGTGGATTTCAACGGTCTGGTCGAACTTGGTGGGGGGGAACTTCTTCAGCACGGCGACCGCCTGCTCCACCGGGAGTGCCTCGTCGGTCTTCGGCTTCACGGCGAGCATCGCCCGCATTCGCTTGGTGGTGGCCACGGTGATGATCCTTGAATCTGACTGGGGGTGAACTGATGAGCGGTGAAAACGGGAACGGAAGCGGCTGGCGTCAGCCCTCGACGACGATGCCCATGCTGCGGGCCGTGCCCTCGACCATCCGCCGGGCATGCTCGCCGTCGCGGGCGTTGAGGTCGGCCCCCTTGAGCCGCACGATGTCGTCGAGCTGGGCCTTGGTGACCTTCCCGACCTTGTCCTTGTTGGGCACGCCGGAGCCCTTCGCGAGTCCGGCCGCCTTCTTGAGCAGGGCGGCCGCCGGCGGGCTCTTGGTGATGAACTCGAACGACCGGTCGTTGTACACGGTCACCACCACGGGAATCGGCATCCCGGCCGCTTCACGGGTGCGATCGTTGAACTGCTGGACGAACTGGCCCAGGTTGATGCCGAATCGACCGAGCGAGGTGCCCACCGGCGGCGCCGGGGTCGCCTGCCCGCCGGGAACCTGGAACTTCGCCTGACCCACCACCTGCTTCGCCATCGCTTCGACCTTTCTTCCTCAGCCGTCGTTGAAACCGGACTCCAAGGCCCGTCGCGGGCCTGACTCTACCTTCGAACCGAGCTCCCTGCCGCTCACACCGTCTCGATCTGCCAGTATTCGATGTCCACCGGCGTCGAGCGGCCGAAGATGCTGAGCATCACGGTCACGCGGCCGTTCGCCTCGTCGATCTCCTCCACCTCGCCCTCGAAGTTCTCGAAGGTCCCCTCGTTGATCTTCACGCGGTCCCCCTTCTTGAAGGTGATCTTCAGGCGGGGCTGCTCGTCGGTCTTCTCCTCGGCCTTGTTGAGGAGCTTGGCAACGTCCTGGGGAAGCATCGGGCTGGGGCGGCCGGCGGAGCCGGTGAAGTCGCCGATGCCGCCGGTCTCCCGGACCAGATACCACGTCTCGTCGTTGAGGATCATGTTGACGAGGATGTATCCGGGGTAGAGCTTGCGAGACACGACCCGCTTCTTGCCCCCCTTGAACTCGGTGACCTGCTCCTTGGGCACGATCACCTCGCCGAACCACTTGTCCATGCCCTGCATGGAGATCCGGCGGAGGAGCGTCTCGCGGATCGAGTCTTCGCGATTGCTCTGCACCTTGAGGATGTACCAGTGCCGCTCGCCGACCACCGGCGAATCGTCATCGACGGCGACCTCGACGGGCTTGGCGTTCTCATCGCCGGCAAACGGGTCGGCCACCTCGGCCGGCGTGCCGTCGTCTTCGAGATCGTCAGCCACCGGCGCGCTGGCCGACGCCACCACCTCGTCGGCGGGCAGCTTCTCGTGCTCGTTCGTCGCGTCGTCGCTCATGGCCATCGATCCGGCGTGTGATGAAAGAAAAAACGCTGGTCAACTCGTCCGCAGCACGAGGCGGAGGACGAACCACCAGAACAGGTCGTACGCGGCGAGAATCGCCGCCAGCGCGAAGATCAGGAAGATGATCACGATCGAGCTGCGGATCACCTCCTCCGCCGAAGGCCACGACACCTTCGCCACCTCCGACTCCACGGCGATGAGGAAGTCGGCGAACTTCGGGATGTTGACCAGCCGATAGCAGAGCCAGAGCCCGAGGGCGAGCAGCCCGCCCGGCACCAGGAACCGCACCACGCCGAGGTCGGCACCGCCGGCGAGGCCCGACAGCGGACTGTCGCCGCCGCCGTACTGGATCGCCAGCAGCTGCGCGAGCCGCCACACGCCGAGCGCGACGATCGTCGCGAGCGCCGCAAACGTGATCTGACGAGTGACGCGCCCCTGGTTCCGCTTGTACACGGAAAAACTGAGGACGTCCCCCCAGATGCCGGCAGATTTGACGTTTTCCTGCATGGCGAACCTCACGCGCTCCGTCGCCCGAATGGCATCCTCGGAAACCCACACCGATGAAATCGAACCCGAAACCACTCCAACCGTTCTTCAAACCCTCGCCAGCCGCCCGGCGGCCATGAGCAGGGGCGGCGGGGATCGAACTCGCAACCTCTGGTTTTGGAGACCAGCGCTCTGCCAGTTGAGCTACGCCCCTGTGTGTGCCGGGCCCCGGGTAGCCCCGGAGCCCGGCCGTTTTTTCATCCACGCCGGGGCTGGGACCCCGGACTCAGTTAGTCCAGGATCTTGGTCACCACGCCCGAGCCGACGGTCTTGCCGCCCTCGCGGATGGCGAAGCGGACGCCGTCGTCCATGGCGATCGGCACCATCAGCTCGACCTCCATCTTGACGTTGTCGCCGGGCGAGCACATCTCGACGCCGCCGAGCAGCTTGGTCGAGCCGGTCACGTCGGTCGTGCGGAAGTAGAACTGCGGGCGGTAGCCGGCGAAGAACGGCGTGTGACGGCCACCCTCCTCCTTCGACAGCACGTAGACCTCGCACTCGAACTTCTTGTGGGGCTTGATCGAGCCCGGCTTGGCCAGCACCTGGCCGCGCTCGATGCCCTCACGGGCGATGCCGCGGAGGAGGCAGCCGACGTTGTCGCCCGCCTGCCCCCTGTCAAGCAGCTTCTTGAACATCTCGACGCCCGTGACGGTGGTCTTCTCGGCCTTGTCCTTGAGGCCGATGATCTCCACTTCGTCGCCCACCTTCACCTCGCCGCGCTCGATACGGCCCGTGGCCACCGTGCCGCGGCCTTCGATCGAGAACACGTCCTCGATGGCCATCAGGAACGGCTTGTCGAGCTCACGAACCGGCTCGGGGATGTAGCTGTCCACCGCATCGAGCAGGTCGGCGATGCACTTGTTCTTCGCCGGATCGGCCGGGCTGTCGTAGGCCGGCTTGCCGGCGCCCCGGATGATCGGCACGTCGTCGCCCGGGAAGCCGTACTTCGTCAGCAGCTCGCGGATTTCCATCTCGACCAGGTCGAGCAGTTCCGGGTCGTCGACGAGGTCCACCTTGTTGAGAAACACCACGAGCGCCGGCACACCCACCTGCTTGGCAAGCAGGATGTGCTCCCGGGTCTGGGGCATCGGGCCGTCGGCCGCACTCACCACCAGAATCGCGCCGTCCATCTGGGCGGCACCGGTGATCATGTTCTTGATGAAGTCGGCGTGGCCCGGGCAGTCGATGTGAGCGTAGTGCCGCTTCTCGGTCTCGTACTCGACGTGGCTGACGGCGATGGTCACCGTCTTCGTGTCGTCGCGGACGGTACCGCCCTTGGCGATGTCGGCGTAGCTCTTGGCGACGGCGAGGTTCTTGGCCGCCTGCACCGCGACGAGAGCGCCCGTGAGGGTCGTCTTGCCGTGGTCGATGTGGCCGATCGTGCCGACGTTGACGTGCGGCTTGCTCCGCGTGAACGTGTCCTTTGCCATCTTGTATCCCGGTGGGGGTCCTCTTCTGGTGGTTAGGGGTGGAGTACGAACGAACAAAAAGCTGCTGAAGGGACTTGAACCCTTGACCTCGTCCTTACCAAGGACGTGCTCTACCAACTGAGCTACAGCAGCGTGGTGCTTCGAAGCGCCGCGGCCGCCGCGGCCATGGGTCCTGAGTGTTGTGTGGTGTGGATGGTGATTCTGGTTCGGTGTGTATCGGTGAGGGACATGCGGGCGGTTGAGAGAGGGCCGTTTACTCCGGGGAACCGCCGAAGCGGGTAGAGGGAATCGAACCCTCGTCTTTAGCTTGGAAGGCTATTGCTCTACCATTGAGCTACACCCGCGAGGGGAGAAGACTGGGGAGTGCAGGATTCGAACCTGCGAAGGCAGAGCCATCAGATTTACAGTCTGACCCCTTTGACCGCTCGGGAAACTCCCCTCTCTGGTGAACGCTGGACTCCTCCGGATCTTTCCGCTGCGTGTCTGGTGGTGCCGCGGCTGGGCCGCGCGACGGCCGTCTTGGTGAGCTAGCGGCGGGAGTTGAACCCGCAACCTGCTGATTACAAATCAGCTGCTCTGCCAATTGAGCTACGCTAGCGGCCGGTCGGAACCGCGAAACCTCGAAGTGTACGGATTCGATCTTCGCCTGCAAGATGGCCGTTTTCCCAGGCCAAGACCGGCGTTTTCGGGGCCTGACCCCCAGATTTCTGCGGCCGATCGCCGGCCGCCCGCTGGCTCAGGAAAAGACCAGCTCGACCATCGAAAAGTCGTCGTGGAAGTCGTCCCGCTGGGAAACGGTCCGCACCCGGGTCACGAGGGCGTCGATCGGGCTTTCTGCCCCCTCCTTCGGGGAGGTAAGCGTGGCCACGAACTCGTCGAACGGCCACATCGACCCATCGGGGCGGCTGATCTCGAAGGCTCCGTCACTGTAGACAAACATCCGGCCTCCCGGGGGGATGCTGGTTTCACTGGAGCCGAACTCGAGGCCCTCGACGGCCCCGATCAGCGGCCCGTCGGAGTCGAGCCGCTGGGGAGCCGGCGCTCCCGCCGACACGAGCAGCGCCGGCGGGTGGCCGCCGCCGGCCCAGCGGAGCGTCCGCGTGCCGCGATCGAACACGCCATACCAGACCGTGAAGAACATGTCGTTCTGCCGTTCCATCGGGAAGGCCTTGTTGAGCGCCGCGAGCACCGCCCCGGGGTCGTGGAAGTCGGTGTGCGGCAGAGCCTCGCTGCGGATCGCGTTGAGGGCCGACACCGAAAGGAGCGCCGCGCCCACCCCGTGACCGCAGACGTCGAGGAGGTAGACGGCGAAGTGCTCCGCGTCGAGGTCGTGGTAGCCGAAGGCGTCGCCCCCCAGGGCGGCCGACGGGATGAATCGCCAGTCGGCCCGCACGCCTCCGCGTTCCTGCGGCGCGGGCAGCAGCGACCGCACGTAGTCGGCGGCGGTCGCCAGATCGTTGGCCAGAACCTGCCGGCTGGCTTCCAGGGCCGTGAAGGCCTCGTTCCGCTCGACGAGCGCCACGTAACCCCGCGAGTGGTAGCGGACGCGGGCGATCAGCTCGAGGCGGTCGGGCAGTTTCACGATGTAGTCGTTGGCCCCCACGGCGAAGGCCTCGGCCTTCACGGCCGGCTCCTCCTTCGTGGAGAGCACGATGATCGGCACGTCGTGAAACCGCTCGTCGGCCCGAAACTGGCGGACGAGCGTCAGGCCGTCGATCTCGGGCATCACGAGATCCTGGAGGATCACCGTAGGATGCACCTCGGCCGCCTTGGCGAGCGCCGCCGGGGCATCCTTGCAATAGTGGAACGCGATCCCCTCCTCGCCCGCGAGCATCCGCCGCACGGCCTCGCCGATGATCGGCTGGTCGTCGACGAGGAGCACGGTGACACCCCGGGGGGACGGGGCTGGGGCGGCTGCCACTGAGACGGTTTCCTCGCGTGTTCCGGATCCGTGGGGAATGCTATCACAGCCGGCCGGTTGCACGATTTCCCGGGCCGGCGTCGAATCGTGGCGGAGAGTCCGGGCCCCCCGAGACCGAGGAGCAAGAGCCGATGCCAGCCGAAAAACGCCCGCCGCGGTCGAGAAGCACGCCGCAGGATTCGCTGCCCGCCGCCATCGAGGGGCTCGGGGTGTTCTACCTCGGCCAGAAGGTCGACGCCGACCGAGGCACCTCCACCGGCGAGCCGGTGCTGGTCGATGCCAAGCGGTTCACCACGCATGCGGTGTGCGTCGGCATGACCGGCAGCGGCAAGACGGGCCTGCTCATCGGCCTGATCGAGGAGGCGGCGCTCGACGGCATCCCCACGCTCGTCATCGACCCCAAGGGCGACCTCGCCAACGTCCTGCTTTCGTTTCCGGACCTCGCACCGGCCGACTTCCTCCCGTGGCTGGAACCCGAGGCCGCGAAGCGTGAGGGGATCTCGCTCGAAGACCTCGCCGGCCGCACGGCGAAGAAGTGGGCCGACGGTCTCGCCGCCAGCGGTCAGTCGGGCGAGCGGATCCGTCGGCTTCACGACGCCGCCGAGATGGCGGTGTACACGCCCGGCAGCCGCACCGGCCGGCCGCTGGCGATGCTCGGCAGCCTCGACGCGCCCCCCGCGGCGATCCTCGACGACCCGGAAGCCCGCCGGGAGCGGATCGAATCGCTCGTGTCGGCGATCCTCGCGCTGGTCGGCATCGACGGGGAGCCCGGCCGCAGCCGCGAGCACGTGCTCCTCTCCACGATCCTCGACACCCTGTGGAAGAGCGGCCAGAAGGTCGATTTCGGCACGCTCGTGCGGGCCGTGCCGGCCCCGCCGATCGAGCGGGTCGGGTTCCTCGACCTGGAGAACTTCTTCCCCGCCGGCGACCGGTTCGCGCTCGCCAGCCGGCTCAACACGGTGGCCGCAGCCCCCGGCTTCGATGCCTGGGTGGACGGCGAACCGCTCGACTTCGGCCGCCTGCTCTGGACGCCCGAGGGCAAGCCCCGCGTGGCCGTGGTCTCGATCGCCCACCTCGCCGACGCCCAGCGGATGGCATTCGTCACGCTCCTGGCCGGCGCCGCGGTCTCGTGGATGCGGTCGCAGGGGGGCACGTCGTCGCTGCGGGCGATGTTCCTCATGGACGAGGTGTTTGGCTACCTGCCGCCCACGGCCAACCCGCCGAGCAAAACGCCGCTCCTCACGCTCATGAAGCAGGCCCGGGCCTATGGCCTCGGCGTGGTGCTGGCCACGCAGAACCCCGTCGACCTCGACTACAAGGGCCTCTCCAACGCCGGCCTCTGGTTCCTGGGCCGGCTGCAGACCGCCCGCGACAAGGCCCGGGTGCTCGACGGGCTCGAGGGGGCGGCCCAGGCCTCGGGCGGTTCGTTCGACCGCAGCCGGCTCGATCGCCTGCTGTCCGGGCTCGAGCAGCGGCGGTTTCTCATGCACAGCGTGCACGGCGACGAAGAGACGCTCTTTCAGACCCGCTGGACGATGGCCTACCTCCGCGGCCCGCTCCTCCGCGACGAGATCAAGCGGCTCACCGCGGCCGGCCCGGCGGCAGCCTCCCCATCGTCGGTCGCGCCGGCGCCGCCGGCGTACTCGTCCGCGGCCTCATGGCACGACGGCGGTCCGCGGCCGATCCTTCCCCCGGGCATTCGTGAGGTGTTCCTGGCTCCGAAAGAGGCCGTGCCGCTCGAGGCCACGATCCGCTACGAACCTGCGATTCTCGGCCGAGCCCGCGTCCGCTACGCCAAACCGACCGCCGGGATCGAAGTCGATCGCGAGGTCGTCTGCCTCGCAGCCGCCAGCGACTCCCTGGGGGAGTCGGCCTGGGAATCGGCCGAGCGGTTCGGCGAGTCGCCGCCGCTCGAGCCGGCGGCTCGCACCGGTTCGTTCGCGCCGCTGCCCTCGGCGCTCGCCAGCCCGCGGAGCTATGCCACGCTCGCCACCTCGCTGAAGGGCCACCTCGGCCGCACCTCGAAGCTCACCTGCTGGTCGGCGCCGGCGATCGGGGCCGTCTCGCGACCGGGCGAGAGCGCGGGAGACTTCCGCGTGCGGATCGCGCAGCGGGTGAAGGAGTGGCGCGACGGGCAGATCGACAAGGTTCGCGACAAGCACGCCGCCAAACTGGCCACGCTCGCCGACCGGATCGATCGGGCCCGGCAGAAGGTGGAGAAGGAGAAGGCCGAGGCCCAGAACCAGTCGATGCAGACCTACGTCTCGATCGGCACCGCGGTGATCGGCGCCCTCTTCGGCCGCAAGAAGATCAGCGCCACCACGATCGGCCGGGCCGCCACGTCGATGCGGTCGGCCAGCCGGGCCACGCGGCAGCAGGCCGACGTCGCCCACGCCGAGGAGAGCCTTTCGACCCTGGAGGAACGGCGGCAGCAGCTCGAGGAGGAGGTCGAGTTGGAGCTCGACCGCATCCGGCTGGAAGCGAGCCCCGACTCGATCGCGCTCGAGGAGATCGACGTGCCGGCCCGGAAGACCGACATCGCCATCGACGAGGTGGCGCTCGCCTGGGTGCCGGCCACGACCCTTGGCCGTCCGCAGGCCGAGCGCGGGGCCTGGGGATGAGCGTGTCGGTGGCCCGCGAGATCGTGCTGGTCGACTGCCCCGACGAGGTCGGCCTGATCCACCGGATCACGGGCGTCCTCCAGGCCCGGCGGCTCAACATCGAGAGCAATCACGAGTTCGTCGACACCTCGGCCCGGCACTTCTTCTTCCGGGCCGAAGTCGCTCCCGCGGCCGAGCCGGTGCCGGCCGACACCCTGCGGGCGGCGCTGGCGGTGGTGCTGCCGGCCGCGGCGCGGATCCGTGTCACCCGGGAGGAGCGGCGGCCGATCGTGGTCTGCGCCACCCGCGAGCCCCACTGCCTCGGCGAACTCCTCCTCCTCGACGCGGTGGGCGAGCTGCCGGGCCGGATCGTCGGCGTCGTGGCCAATCACGACGACCTCCGCCGGCTCGTCGAACGGTTCGGCGTGCCGTTCCACCACGTGCCGCACGAGGGCCGCTCCCGCGAGGATCACGAGCGGGCGCTGCTCGCGGCGATCGACGACCACACGCCCGACTACGTGATTCTCGCCCGCTACATGCGGGTGCTCTCGGCCGCCGCGATCGCCCGCTACCCCGACCGGATCGTCAACATCCACCACTCGTTCCTACCGGCCTTCGCCGGGGCGAGCCCCTACCGGCAGGCCTTCGCCCGCGGCGTGAAGCTGATCGGCGCCACGGCGCACTTCGTCACCGAGGAGCTCGACGCGGGACCGATCATCGCCCAGGACGTCACGCCGGTCGATCATGCGTTCACTCCGGAGCGGATGGCGCAGGCGGGCCGCGACGTCGAAAAACTGGTGCTCGCGCGGGCCGTGCGGCTCGTGCTCGAGGAGCGGGTGTTCCTCCACGGCAAGCGCACGGTCGTGTTCGACTGACGCGAACGGAAAGTGACCGCCCGAACGTGGCCGCAGGTTTCTGAAGTGGCCGCAGGTTTCTGGAGTGGCCGCAGGTTTCTGGAGTGGCCGCAGGTTTGCAACCTGCGGAACCCCGACGCCGGCTGTGTTTCCTGTGCAGGTTAAAAACCTGCACCCACTTCGGACAGGTGGCCGCAACCGCCCGAACGTGGCCGCAGGTTTCTGAAGTGGCCGCAGGTTTGCAACCTGCGGAACCCCGACGCCGGCTGTGTTTCCTGTGCAGGTTAAAAACCTGCACCCACTTCGGACAGGTGGCCGCAACCGCCCGAACGTGGCCGCAGGTTTCTGAAGTGGCCGCAGGTTTGCAACCTGCGGGATCCAACCCCCGGCAGATGCCTGTGCAGGTTAAAAACCTGCCCCCACTTCCCGGACGAAAAACCTGCGGCCTTCGGGGGCGCCCTACCGCGCCGGCACCCGCTCGTCGCGGACATACTTGTGGCACTGGACGCACTTCATCGTCACCTCCATCCAGGCCAGGGCGGCGCCGTCGAGGTTCTTGGCTTTGGCCGCCTTTCGCAGGCTGTCGCAGGAGCGGCGGAAGTCGGCGCTCTGCCGGGCGTAATCCTCCGTCTGCAGCACCTGCCAACTGGCATCTTCGCTGGCGAGCGAGAGCTGCTGGGCACCTTTGTCGATGAGGTCGAAGTCTTCGACGGCGAGACCTTCGAGAACATTCTGCGAGTGGGCGAGCTTCGCCCGCATGAAGCTGGCCACCTGGTCAGGCACCACCGTGGGCGGGGCGGCGGTCAGCCGCGACACCGCCACGCCGGCCGCCACGAAGGCCAGAGCTCCGGCTGCGACCCAACCCAAGCGCCGCTCAGTCGCCGAACCCGAAATCCTCGTTGTAGCCCTGCTGGACGACGGCATTTTCATTCCTTTCGTGGGCGAGCAGATGGTCGGTAAACGTGGCGAAGCCGCGGCCGGCCGCCTGCCACGCCTCCTCGCGAATATCCCCTACCGGCAGGCCCGCGAGCAAGGCGTCGAGTTCCGCGAGCAGCTGCGGGTGCTCCGCCACCACCTCGCGGGCCGCCGCCGAGAGCCGTGGCATCCGTGCGATCGACTCCTCGAGAAAGCCCCCTTTCTCCTCCTGGTCGAAGTGGTCGCAGAGGTGGTCGCGGAGGTCCGTCAGCCGATGACGGATCGCGTCCAGCGGCGGCGCGGGGGTGGCGGCGACCGCAAAATCCGCCCGCAGCGCGAGCAGCCGCGCGTGCAGGTCGCGGTGCTGGCCGAGCAGGTGCCCGAGAATGACGGGATCGACGCGTCCGGCAGGCAGCATGGTGGTGACTCGCTGGGGAAATCAGCCTTCCTCACGACCCATTGTTAGGCTGGAGGCCGGCGCCGGGCCCGACCGCGTCGCGGCCCCGGCCGCGGCAGCCGGGCCGCGCTGGACACTTGCCCTTCGCCACGACTCGCACCGGAGTTCCCCTTCCATGGCCGACGAGACCTCCACCGCCGCCGCGGGCCCGTCGGCTGCCGAGAGGCTCGGGTTCCAGGCCAGGGCGATCCTGGTGGGCACCGCGATCGACATCGCCGCGCTCGGCTCCACCGACCGCACCGGCAACGCCCCGCTCGTCGTGGAACTGATCGGCTCGTCGCTGGGGGCCGCGATCGCCGGCCAGCGGCCGACGGGCAACGGCGTGGCCGTGATCTTTCGCTACGGGGCGATCGTGTTCTTCGACGTCTCGCCCGCGGCGGTCAACGAATACCTCCGCCAGCTCGCGCCGCACATCCGCCAGCCCTACCCGGCGGCCGACCAGGAGACGGAGGTGCTCGACATCCGCGTCGAGTCCACCGGCAAGGAGACGGTGGAGGGCAGCACGCTGATCCTCACCGACGTCAGCCGGGAGAAGCTTCAGCTCGTGGCCGACGTGCTCGCCAAGAGCGTGTCGCTGGCCCACCACGAGCACGCGATCGAGAGCCAGTTCGAGCGGATCGAGCCGTTCGCCACCAACCTCGACCACTGGGGCCGTGGCGGCCGCGCGGCCCACGAGCTGCTCCAGCATCTCGGCGGCGCTCTGCTCGCCGAGCACCGCGTGGTGGCCGGCGCCCGCATCGAAGACTCGCCCGAGCTGCTCTGGGATCATCCCGAGCTCGAGCGGCTCTGGGCGCGGCTCCGCGACGACTTCGAGATCCGCGAGCGGTCGGCGGTGCTCCACGGGAAGCTCGGCCTGATCGCGAAGACCGCGGAGACGGCGCTGGAACTCATGCAGAACCGCCGGGCGCTGCGGGTGGAGTGGGCGATCGTCGGCCTGATCGTGTTCGAGATCGTGCTCACGCTCGTGCAGTGGTGGTTCGGGGCGGGCGGCCACTGAGCGTTTTCCGGGTCGCCCCCGTGGCTCCGGCTGGGGTATAACCGCCGGTACACCCGAGGAATCCCGCATGCTCCGCTTCGCGTCCGCCGTCGCGCTCGTCCTGTCGCTCGTCACTCCCGCCCTGGCCCAGAAGGTCGAGGTCGAGGAGTTCACCCTGCCCAACGGCATGCAGTTCCTGCTCGTGCCGCGGAACGACCAGCCCAACGTCGTCAGCGCCGGCTGGATCGCCCGCGTGGGCAGCGTGAACGAGCGGCCGGGCATCACCGGCATCAGCCACTTCTTCGAACACATGATGTTCAAGGGCACCGACACGATCGGCACCCGCGAACCGGACCGCGACGGAAAGTTCCGCGCCGAGCAGAAAGCGGTCCGCGACGAGATCAACCGGCTGGTCTGGACGCGGCAGTACGACCGCTCCTTCAAGGGCGAGATCGACGACCCCTGGAACCCGGCCAACGACACGCAGGAGCTCCGCGTGCTTCGGGCGCGGCTCGACGCGCTCATCAAGGCCCAGCAGGGCCGCGGCGAAGGTGGCCCGCAGGCCGGCACGATCGTCAAGGACGAGTTCGACCAGGTCTACACGAAGGCCGGCGGCAGCGGCATGAACGCCTTCACCACCTACGACCTGACCTGCTACTTCATCACCGTGCCCTCCAACAAGCTCGAGCTCTGGGCCTGGATGGAAAGCGACCGGCTCCACGACAGCGTGTTTCGCGAGTTCTATTCCGAGCGCGACGTCGTCCATGAGGAGCGGCGACTGCGGACCGACAGCACGCCCACGGGCAAGTTCGAGGAGCAGTTCGACTCGATGTTCTGGGCGTCGAGCGGCTACTCGTGGCCCGTGATCGGCTGGCCGAGCGACCTCAACAGCTACACCTTCGAGCAGGCCCAGGACTACTGGAACATCTACTACCGCCCCGGCAACCTCGTCGGCGTCCTGGTGGGCGACTTCGATCCCGTCCGCGCGAAGCAGCTGATCACGAACTACTTCTCGCGGCTGGAGCCGGGCAAGAGCCCGCCGCCGCCGGTGGTCACGCTGGAGGTCGAGCAACTCGCGGAGCAGCGGATGAACGCCGTGGGCGAGGTGCCACCGGCGGTTGAGATCCGCTACCACACCGTGCCGGCGGGCCACGTCGATTCCTACCCGCTCGACATGCTCGCCGAGATCCTCAACGACCGCACCGGCCGACTCTCGCTGGGCCTGGTGGAGGGCCGGGGCATCGCCGCCGCCGCGCAGGCGGCGAGCGACACGCGGAAGTATGCCGGCCTGTTCGCCGTGTCGGCGCAGGCCCGCGGCACGGCCACGCCGGAGGCGCTCGAGGCGGCGTGGTATGAGGAGCTGGCGAAGCTGCAGGGCGAAGACATTCCCGAGCGGGAACTCCGCAAGGTGAAGAACCGCGTGGCGGCCCAGAACTACCGCAAGCTCGAGAGCAACATGTCGCTGTTCGTGCAGCTGGCCTTCGCCGAGGCGGTGCTCGACTGGCGGGAGATCAACGAGGGCCCCGCGAAGTACGAGGCCGTCACCGCCGCCGACATCCGCCGCGTGGCCAACAAGTATTTCAAGGCCTCCAACCGCAGCGTCGCCACCTACCGCCGCCAGGTGGAGTGACGGCCGCGCCGCCGGTTTCCCCGCATCTCCTCCGCTTGTCCTTCTGCCCTCTCGCTTCTGCCCTCTTGCTTCTGCCCTCTTGGATCCGCCATGACCATGCGTTCGTTCGCCACCTTCGCCCTGCTCCTCGCCGCCGGCCTGCCGGCCCTGGCCGCCGACACGGCAACGCTCCCGAAGCGGCCCGAGGAGATCACCTTCGCGCCACTCGCCTTCGAGCCGCCCGACGCGAAGACCTTCCGCCGCACGCTTCCCGACGGCACCGTCGCCTACCTGGCACCGGCGCACGAACTGCCGCTGGTCACGGTCTCGATCACGTTCCGCGGCGGCTCGTCGCTCGATCCGGCCGACTCGCCCGGCCTCACCTCGATGACCGCGCGGATGATCCGCGAGGGGGGAACGGCGAAGCAGAAGCCCGCCGAGTTCGACGAGGCCCTCGACTTCCTGGCCACCGAGGTGGGCGTCGCGGCCAACGAGACCTTCACCGTGGCCACGATGAACTGCCTGAAGAGCAACCTCGACGAGAGTCTCGCCCTGTTCGTGGAGATGCTGCGAACGCCCGGCTTCGACGAGGACCGCCTGGCCACGGGCAAGGCCCGCGTCCTCGAGAGTCTCAAGCAGCGGAACGACGATGCCGCGTCGATCATTGGCCGCGAGTGGAAGCGGCTGATCTACGGCTCCGAGCACTTCGAAGGGGCCGAGCCGACGGCGACCACCGTCGCCGCCATCGACCGCGGCCGGCTGGCAGCGATGCATGAGCGGATCATCCATCCCGGCAACGCGATCGTGGCGGTGTCGGGCGATTTCGAGGAGCCGGCGATGCTCGCCAAGCTTGCGAAGGCGTTCGACGGCTGGGAACGCGGCACGCCGGCGCCGGCCCCCACGCCCCCCGCGGCGACGCTCGCGCCGGGGCTGTACCACGTGCCCAAGGAGATTCCGCAGGGCAAGGTGCTGATCGGCTCCCGGGGCATCACGCGCGACGATCCCGACGCGATCCCGCTGGTGCTCCTCAACGAGATCCTCGGCGCCGGTGGATTCACCAGCCGGCTGATGCAGAAGGTGCGGAGCAACGAGGGGCTCGCCTACTCGGTCCGCTCGACCCTGCAGCCGAAGGTCGACTACCCCGGCGACTTCAAGGCCGGCTTCGAGAGCAAGAATGCCACGGTGGCTCTGGCCACGAAGATCGTGCTCGACGAGATCAAGGCGGTTCGCGACGAGCTGGTGACCGAAGACGAGCTCGACACCGCGAAGAAGAGCGTGATCGAGACCTTCCCGCGGCAGTTCGAGAGCAAGCCGCAGATGCTCCGGGTGTTCGTCAACGACGAGTGGACGAAGCGGCCGGCCGAC
Organism: Pirellulales bacterium; assembly: GCA_040397585.1. Taxonomy (GTDB): domain Bacteria; phylum Planctomycetota; class Planctomycetia; order Pirellulales; family UBA1268; genus QWPN01. Next base: position 713 of record JBBAVS010000011.1, on the reverse strand, counting down.
TACTGGAAGACGTTTCGCCAGAAGGTGGCGGCAGTGACCCGCGCGGATCTCCAGCGGGTGGCGAAGAAGCACCTCGATCCGGCGAAGATGGCGATCCTGGTGGTGGGCGACTGGGACGAGATCGCCAAGGGCGACCTCCAGGGCCGGGCGACGATGAAGGAGTTTTTCGGCGGCGCGGTGAAGCACCTCCCGCTGCGGGATCCGCTCACGCTCGAGCCGCTTCCGGACGAGAAGAAGACGCCATGACGCTCCGCCGCCACGCGCTGGCCGCCCTCGTCGCCATGACGATCGGCTCCACGGTTGCCGCGGCGGCGCCGCCGACCATCGTCGTCGCGCCGCCGGGCAGCGGCCCGGTGGCCCAGGCCCACACCCGCACCTGGCGGCACAACCGCAAGACGGTGCGGATGATCCGGCGGACGCCCGACGTGATGCGGGAAGACGCCGCCCGGATCAAGCGGGGCGATCTCTTCAGCACGTGGTCGAATGCGGCCGCGAACTAGTTGAGCGGGAAACGCCCTCCTGGCCGTTTCCCTTGTCGTCGAACGGTGGGAACGCCGAGGGTTCCCACGTTCGACCGCGCATCGCCTCCTGCGATGCGAGCGGGAAACGCCCTCCTGGCCGCGATCCCCATCGCTTACGCGATTGGGCTTCCTGAGCGGGAAGCGTAACCGCGTCAGCGGTACGATCGCGCAACGCCGACCCCCGCGTCATTC
>JBBAVS010000010.1:0-60824 GCA_040397585.1 Pirellulales bacterium | reverse complement strand
GGCCGCGGATCGTCTCGCGGACGTCGATGATGTGGATGAGGTTGCGGCGGCCGTGAATGTAGGGCCGCATCTTCGGGTTCCACCGGCTGGCACGGTGGCCGAAATGGACGCCGGCTTCGATCAGTTCCTGGGCCAAGACGTTCGACACGCTTACACGCTCGCTGGGACGAAAAAGGGGTAATGCCGCATGGTGCGGAGCACCGCAAACTATCGGCTTTTTTCCCTCCCTGTCAACGTGCCTCGGCCGCCGCCGGGCAGGATGGGGGTTCCGGGGGCTGTCCGGCCCCCGCGGGCCGACCAAGGCTTGAATGCGTGGGTTTCGCCTTACTAGACTCCGCCCTGCCCCGCAGCGACGGCGTTCGTCCGCCGACCCGCCTGCCCGTCCGGCCCGGAATCCGTCGCGAGCCACCCATGCGTCACGTCCTCTCTGCCACCGTCCAGAACGTGCCCGGCGTGCTCGCCCACGTGTCGGGGATGCTGGCCTCCCGGGGCTACAACATCGACAGCCTTGCCGTCGGCGAGACGGAGAACCCGCGGTTTTCCCGGATGACGTTCGTGCTCCGCGGCGACGACCGCGTGCTCGACCAGGTCCGCCGTCAGCTCGAGAAGATCGTCACGGTGGTGCGGGTCGATGACATCAGCAGCCGCAACTACGTGGAGCGCGACCTGATGCTCATCAAGGTCGCCGCCGTCCCGGGCCCCGACCGCACGGAGGTCAAGGAGCTCGCGGAGATCTTTCGAGGCCGGATCGTCGACGTCGCCGCCGACAGCGTGATCGTGGAGGTCTCGGGCACCGAGAAGAAGCTCGAGGGCTTCATCGAACTCGTGCGGCCCAAGGGCATCCTCGAACTCGTCCGCACCGGGCGGATCGCGATGGTCCGGGGAAGCCCGCCGACCCGCGAACTCACCGAGGCCGCCGACGGCGCCCGCGCTGCCGACAGTTCTCCGGGCGAGTCGCTCGCCTGACGTCCCGGCGCACCCGATCCACGATCCGTCACCGCTTACCCGACCGAGTCACCACCCCCGGAGCGATCCCTTGGCTGCCACGATCTACTACGACGCCGATGCCGACCTGAAGGCCCTCGAGGGCAAGACCATCGCCATCATCGGCTATGGCTCGCAGGGCCACGCCCAGGCGCAGAACCTCCGCGACAGCGGCCTGAAGGTGGTCGTCGCCCAGCGTCCGGGCGGCCCCAACTACGACCTCGCCAAGAAGCACGGCTTCGAGCCGATGAGCGTCGAGGATGCCGTCAAGCAGGCCGACCTCATCAACATCCTCCTGCCGGACGAGCTTCAGGCTGACGTCTACAAGACCTCGATCAAGCCCAACCTCAAGAAGGGCGCCGTGCTGATGGCCAGTCACGGCTTCAACTTCCACTTCGGCCAGGTGGAGCCCCCGCCGGGGCACGACATCATGCTGGTGGCCCCCAAGGGCCCCGGCCACCTCGTTCGCAGCGAGTACGTGAAGGGGGGCGGCGTGCCCTGCCTGATCGCGCTGGGCCCCGGTGCCAGCCCCGAGACGAAGAAACTGGGCCTCGCTTATGCCAAGGGCGTCGGCGGCACGCGTGGCGGTGTGATCGAGACCACGATCGCGGAGGAGACGGAAACCGATCTCTTCGGCGAGCAGGCCGTGCTCTGCGGCGGCGTCTCGGAGCTGATCAAGGCGGGCTTCGACACGCTCGTCGAGGCGGGCTACCAGCCGGAGATGGCCTACTTCGAGTGCCTCCACGAGATGAAGCTGATCGTCGATCTCTTCTACCAGGGCGGGCTGGAGTACATGCGCTACAGCGTGTCGAACACGGCTGAGTACGGCGACTACACCCGTGGCAAACGGATCATCACCGAAGAGACTCGCAAGGAGATGAAGAAGATCCTCGAGGAGATCCGCTCGGGCGAGTTCGCCCGCGACTGGATCCTCGAGAACCGTGGCGGGGCCGCGATGTTCAAGAGCACCCGCCGCCGCGAGCGGGAGCACAAGCTCACGGAGACCGGCCGTGGGCTCCGCAAGATGATGAAGTGGATCGAAGCCAAGGAAGTGTGAGCCACGCCATGACGCCCGAGGAATACGAGGCCCGCGGCCTCTACGAGCAGCTCCAGCCCGGCGACGCGGTGGAGGTGATCCACGGGGTACAGGTGGGGTCGTCCGCCACCTGGACGACGAAGACCACCGGGAAGGTGCTCCGCCGGGAGCGGCGGCGGCACGGGCTGCACTTTCGCCGCAATGCCGACGACAAGGTCTACAGCGACGTCCTGATCCTCGCCCGCGACGACGGCGAGTTGACGACCGTCACCATCGACGAGTTCACCCGCCTGCGTCGCATCTGACCGGCGCGTGGCATATGCTATTTCCGCCACGGGGCGGGACGCGGCAGTCTCGCGTGGCAGCTCCCTGCCCTCGGAGGTTGTCATGCGACGGTTCGCGCCCCGTGTCTTGCTGCCCGTGCTGGTCATGGCCGCCCTCGCCGCCGCTGCCGGCGGGCCGGCGCTCGCCCAGTCGCTCTCCGTCTACGAGCGGGTGCGGCTGAACATCGCCAGCACCGCCAACGGCGGCAACCCGCAGTTCATCGGCGCGAATCCATCGACCATCGCCTGGACGGGCTCGGCCGTCTACGTCGCCGGCGTCAATGCCTCGGGGTCGACGAGCCGAACCGCGATCACCGGGATCACCAATCCCCTCGCCACTCCGGGCCTCGGCGTCGTGCCGGCCTTCACGCCGGCGTTCGGCACCCGGTCTGCCACACTCAACGGCCGCGGCTTCACGGGCCTGGCGGTGAGCGGCACGGTGCTCGCGGCGGCGTGGGACAACGGCACGACGACGCCGGCCACGACCGACGGGATGCAGGCCTTGAGCACCGTCGATGGCAGCGTGATCTGGACCGGCACCCTCGCCGGCCGGCAGATGGGCGGGGCGGCTTTCGACCCCGGGTACGTCGTCGGCGGAGTCAGCCAGGGAGGTTCCGGGATCACGGGGTTGGTGTTCAACTCGGGCCGCCGGCCGACGTTCGACCCGGCCACCGGGGCGACGGTGTATGGCCTGACCGGCTCCGCCCTGCCCGGCATGGTGATCAACACCTCCCCCACCAACACCGAGTGGCGGGACGTCGATTTCGATCCGGCGACGGGCGACATCTACACCCGCAACTCCAACAACGTGGCCTCCGGCGTCCGCACCGGCACCAACGCGATCTCGGGGAACGTCCAGCAGTTTCTCGTCAACAACTCCAACAACGGCGCGGGCATGGCCGGCCAGAGCCTGGCCTTCATGGGGGGCGTGGTCGATCCGGCCGGTTCGTTCGCGGGCAATGCCGTGATCTGGAACAGTCGCCCCGTGGGCACCACGGAAGGATCGACCTCGTTCACCACGGCCAACCAGGTCGTAGCCACGACGGGAGCGACGGTGCCGGTCAACTGGAATGTGCTCTTCGGATCCACCCCCGCGAAAGGCAACGGCTGGTACGACTTCGGCTACGACCTCACAACCAAGACGCTGGCGGTGATGGATTTTCAGAACCGCACCGTCTCGATTTTCGACCTCGATGTGAACGTGCAGACCGTGTCCGGCGGCACGGCCACCCCGACGACCTCGCTCACCGGGTTGGTGCCGGTCGCCAAAAAGGGTGCCGGCACGCTCGTGGTCGATCAGGCGACCGCCTTTGCGGCCGGGACCGTGTACGTCGAGGAGGGCACGCTCCAGGTTGGGTCTGGCGGCACGTCCGGTCTCGTCGGAGCTCCGGTGGCGATCACCGTGTCGAGCGGCGCGACCATCGCCTTCAACCGCAGCGACGACTACGGCGGCCCCTTCACGAATCAGATCGGCGGCGGCGGCGGAGTCACGGTCAACGGCGGCACCCTCACGCTGTCGGGCAGCAACACCTACGCCGGCCCGACGCGGATCGAGGGGGGCGTACTGCGGCTGACGGCCGACGGCCAGACCGGCAGCGGCACGATCGTGCCCGTTGCCGGCGGCACGCTCGCGATCGCCCCGCGGCTCGCCACCACCGTCCCCGGGCTCGCGGCCAACGCGGGCGGTCTCGTGGACGTGGGCACGGGATCGGTGACCGTCGCGGCCGGGCTCTCCGCGGCCGGCATGGTGACGGCGATCCTCAACGGTCGGGGTGACGGCACGTGGAACGGCACCAATGGCATCACCTCGTCGGCGGTGGCGGCCGACGTGGTCGCGAGCATTCCCCGGTCGGTCGGCTGGCTCGACAACGGCGACGGCTCGGTCGTGTTCGCCTATTCCGCCCCCGGCGACACCAACATCGACGGCCAGGTGGACATCCTCGACGGCGCGAACTTCCTGGCGGGAGGCAAGTTCGACTCCGGAACGCCGGCGAGCTGGAACGAGGGCGACTTCGGCTACGACGGTCTGGTGGACATCCTCGATGCGGCCGACTTCCTGTCGACGGGCCTGTTCGACGCGGGGCCCTACATCGCCGCGACCGCTGGAGCCGGTGGTGCGGTGGCGGCCGTGCCGGAGCCGACCTCAGCCGGGCTGGCGGTGATCGCGGTCGTGGCCGCGGCGTGGTGCGGACGGCGTCAGCGGTCGGTGGCCAAGAGCCGCCGCGCCTCGGCGACGTGCTCGGCGCAGTGCGGCTTGGCGGCGTAGGTCTCCGCGAGTTCCTCGAGCATCTGGTGGCGGCGGGTCACGGCCACCACCCGGCGGGTGGCATCGGTCGTGGTCTCGACCTCCCGCTGGTAGGCGGCGGCCTGGGCCAGGATCGCCTTCGCGCGGTCCTGGTCGGTGACGGTCTCCTGGCGGCGGGCGGCCTCCTCGCGGCTGACGATCTGCGTGACGATCTCCAGCTGCCGACGAGCCAGTTCCCGCCAGGTGTCGGGAGCCGGGTCCTCCACCGCGGCGCAGGGATCGTCGAGGGGGCCGCTGCTCCCGCCCGCGGCCTCGTTCGCGGAGCCCGTCAGCAGGTCGCGGAGTTTCCCGGCCGCGGCCTTGGGGTCGGCGTCGCTGACGCGGATCGCGTCCAGATACGCCCGCTCCTCCCGCGACTTCGGCGTGTAGGTGGGAAACCGGTGTCGCGACAGCTTGTGGAGCCGGTCGAGGGCGACCTCGCGGCCCAGCGTGCGGACGTCGGTGGTGAACTGCCCCCGGGGATAGCGGGCGAGGTAAGACTTCATCTCGCGGCAGGGGTCGCCGAGGTCGTCGGGGTCTCCGAGCATGGCGAGGATGCGGGCATAGTGCCGCTGCTCGGCGCCGGGGTCGGGCCATGGCCACGGCCTGAGCAGGAGCCACCAGCCGGCGACCGCGATCGCGGTGATCGTGGCGAACGACGCCGCCAGCAGCGCCGCCGAACGCCGGCCCGCGGCAGCCTCCTCCCGCTCGCGAATGGCGCGGGCGGCCGCTTCGACGGTGGTGAAGGTGGAGGGGGGGGCGGGCGCATCGGCCGCCGCCGGACCCGTGGGCCGCGCGTCATCGGCGATCGTCGGGCCGGGCACCTGCGGCGGAACGGGGGGCGCCTGGATGGTGGGCTGCAGCGGCAGCGCCGCGATCTCGGCGAGGCGTCGGGCCACGACGGTGGCGTTGGCGGGCCGGTCGGCGGTCGCCTTGGCGAGCAGGTTGTCGATCAGGTCGTCGAGTGGCCCGGGAACGTCGGGCACGACCGCTGCGATGCGGGGCGGCCGCCGCGTCCGCTGGCACTCCAGCACCTCCGGCACCGATCCCTGGAACGGCGGCTTGCCGGCGAGCATGGCGAACATCACGAGCCCGAGGCTGTAGAGATCGGCGCGGTGATCCACGGGCAGCCCCGTCGCCTGCTCAGGCGGCATGTATTCGGGCGTGCCGATCACCATGCCGGAGCGGGTGTGGCCCGTTTCACCGAACAGCTTGGCGATGCCGAAGTCGGTGAGCTTCACGTGAAAGCCACCGCCGGCCGCCGGCGGAAACATCAGGTTGGCGGGCTTGAGATCGCGATGCACCACGCCCTGGTCGTGCGCCGCCTTCAAGACGCGGACGATTTCCAGCGCGATCACCGCGGTCTCGTGCCAGGTGAACCGCCGGCCGGAGGCGAGGAGCTGGTCGAGCGTCTGGCCCTGGACGAACTCCATGGCGAAGAACGGCACGCCCCCCTGGTCGCCGAATCCCACCATCCGGGCGATGCCCGGATGCCGGAGGGTCATCAGCGTGTCGATCTCCGACTGGAATCGCCGCCGGATGCCCTCGTTGTTTGCGAGGTGGAACGGCAGGGTCTTGATGGCCACCGTCCGGCCCGATGCCGGATCGACGGCCTCGTAGACGGTGCCCATGCCGCCCTGGCCCAGGAGGCGGACGACGCGATAGGGGCCGAACTCGGAATGCTGCACGGGATGGAGCACCAACGCGGGACGCGTCCACCTTGCCCACATCCAGAGTAGACGGAGAGCTGCCGCAGGCCAAGCCGGGTGCCCGTGCGTAGACTTTCCCGGGGCGTCATCCGGCGACCGGAGAAGGGGAGCACGCATGGCCGACGAGCACGAACGACTGCCGGGAGATCATCCTCCGCCGGAGATGGAGGATCGTCGGGCACTCGGCTGGATTCTCGGCGTCGGCCCCGGCCACCCGGTCGCCTCGACGCCCTATGCGAAGGAGGACACGCACGACTTCCGGCCGATTCTCCGGCCCGCCGTGCCGGTCCTGACCGTCCTCGACGACGGCGCGCAGCAGCACGGCGAGGCGATCCGGCTGCGGAGCGAGACCTTCACGATCGGCCGCACGTCCGGCGACCTCGTGCTCGCCAACGACCCGGCGATCTCCGGGCTGCACGCCGAGATCCGCCGGGTGCCGTGGAAGGGCAGCTTCCAGTGGCAGCTGGTCGATCTCGGCAGCGTCAACGGCACGTTCGTCCGCGTGGCCCGCGGGGTGTTTCACGCCGAGGCCCTGGTGATTCTCGGCTCGCGAAGGTTCCGGCTGCGGAATCCGCTGCTGGCGGGCCGCGGCACGTCCCCCGTGGCCGCCACGCGGCTGATCGACTCCGCGCTGCCGCAGGGAGTCTGGCCCGTGCTCGCCGAGGCCACGCAGCGAGCGCCCGGCCTCGAGGTGCCGCTGCGAACCGACGTGGTGTCGATCGGCCGCGCCGGCGGGGGCGCCGATCTGGAGCTCGACGATCCGCTGCTCGCCGATCGTCACGCCCAGCTCGAGCGGCAGCGCGACGGCACCTGGCTGATCGTGGCGGAAACGACCCGCAATGGCGTCTGGGTCTCGACCACCTCGGTGACGCTCACGCCCCACTGCCACTTTCGCTGCGGCGAGCAGCTGTTTCGCTTCGAGATCCCCTGAGTCAGCCGCGAATCGGGGCGGTCTTCTCCGCCGCTCACGGCCACTCAGGCCACGCGGGCGATCACGCAGGTGAGATACTCCCCCTCGAGGCAGCTGGCGCTCACTGGATGGTCGGCCGCCGCCCCGCGGCTCTCGAGGATCTGGATCGGCCGCCCGGATCGCTGGGCGACGCCGGCGAGCATCTGGTGGAAGTCGTCGCGGGTCACCGAGCCCGAGCAGGAGCAGGTCACGAGGATGCCGCCCGGCTCGAGCAGGCCCACGGCCACGCGGTTGATGCGATGGTAGGCCCGCAGGGCATCGTCCACCGTCGCCCGACTGCGGGCGAACTTGGGAGGATCGAGCACGATCATCCCGAACCGCTCCCCCGCCGCGGTCAGGGCGTCGAGCTTCTCGAACGCGTCCACCGCCTCCACGCTGACGTTGGCGGCCCCGTTCAACTCGGCGTTGGCCCGGGCGAGCGCCGCCGCCTTGCCGCTCGTATCGACGGCCAGCACGCTCCGCGCCCCGCCCGAGACGGCGCAGGCGACGGCGAACCCGCCGGAGTAGCAGAACATGTCGAGCACCCGCCGGCCGCGGGCATGCCGGGCGGCCGCCTGGCGATTGTCGCGCTGGTCGAGGTAGTAGCCCGTTTTCTGGCCCTCGGCGAGGTCGACGCCGAACTTCAGGCCGTGCTCGTGGACGAAGATCGGACCCGCGGGGGCCGAACCCCGAACCACCCGGTCCGGCAAGGCGAGGCCCTCGAGTTTCGCCAGCCCGCGTTCCGCCCCCCGCAGCAGGATGCCCTGCGGCGCCACGGCGGCGACGAGCGCGTCGCAGATCGTCTCCAGCCGCGTCGCGATCGCCAGCGCCGTCACCTGCACGGCGACGTAACTGCCGTAGCGATCGACGATCAGGCCGGAGAGATCGTCTCCCTCGCTGTTCACCAGCCGCGTTGCACCGCCGGGATCGTCGAGGCCGAGATGGCGACGCAGGGCCACCGCCGTGGCGATCCGGCCGTGCCAGAAGGCGTCGTCGAGCGGCGTGCCGGCGTCGAACGCATACAGCCGGATGCGAATCCGGCTCCGGGAGTTCCACAGGCCACGGGCCACGAAGTGTCCGTCGTGCGTCGCCAGATCGACCACGTCGCCATCGGCCGGGCTGCCGTCGACCGTGGCGACGGCGGAATCGAGCACCCAGGGATGGCGACCGAAGAACGGGCGGGCCCGCTTCGGCTTGAGCACCACCGTCGCGGTGGGAAGGCCCGTGAGTGGCGACGCGGCGGGAGAGTCGGGAGGCATCATCCTCCAACTCTACCACCGGGACCGCGGCTGGGCGGTCAGGCGTGCACGACCTGCTTGGCCGGTCCCGGCGTGACGTGGGGGGCGGGGATCGCGTCGCTGCCGGGGTCGGTGATCACGCGGCGCTTGCCCTCCTTGGCGGCCTTCTTCCGCTCGATCCGCTGCACGCTCCAGGCGAACACGGCGCCCAGCGGGCCGGAGAGGAGCGCGGGCATGAGGACGAGGTTCCCGACCAGCGCGATGGTGAGCATCGCGAGCATCATGTGGCCGAACCGCTGCGTGGGGCCGAACGGCGAGAGCGAGAACACCGACAGGCCGATCCCGATCACGCCCCAGCTCTGGTACATGGCGCGGGCACAGCCCTTGTAGGCGAGCATCGTCGCCTGCCGGCGGTCGAGGCCGTCGGCGATGCCGCGGCGGAACCAGAGCATGAAGTGGACGACGTCGTCCACCGTCACGCCGAGGGCCACGCTCGGGGCCATCACGGTGCCGATGTCGATGAACAAGTTGCCGGCATGCATCCACTTGACCAGGGCGTTGCCCCAGCCCATCGCGCCGAACACGAGCACGGCGGGGAAGGCCGCGGGGAGCAGCAGCACCAAGCCCGCGGAGAACGCCCGGCAGAGGAGGATCATCACCGCCACGATGATCGCGAAGTCGAACACGAACCCGATCTTGAGGTTCTCGAGCAGCGAGTGCTGCGCCTTGTAGACCAGCGGCACCAGGCCGGTGTATTCGACGGCCACGCCCTTCACGCCGTCGTCGACGAGGCGGGCGAGCACCGGATCGATCTTCTTCTGCAGGTCGGCCTTGAAGAGGGCGTAGTCGACCTCCTTGATGGCGCTCACCCGGGCGCTGATCCGCCAGAGCTCCTCGGTGCGGCGGCTGCCGTCGGCCGTGGTGATGCTGGCCTCGCGGAGGTAGTCGCCGGCCAGGAACTCGTCGCGGTGCCGCACCAAGGCCTTGTTGAGGGTGCTCCGCGCCAGCTTCGCCCGCAGCCCCTCGCCGCCGTTGGCCATCTCCAGGCTGCGGCCGAAGGTGACGGTGGAGAGCGAGCTGCCCACCTCGTCGAGGCGGCCGATCTCCCGCTGGATCGTGTCGACGAGCTCCATCCGTTCGAGGAAGTTCAGCGGACAGTTCTCGTCGATCCGCACGAGGAGCTCCATCGGCACGAGCGGCCCGAGGTGGCTCTCGAGCCAGGCATAGTCGGTGCGGATCTGGGCCTTGCGGGAGAAGAGCCGCATCAGCTGCACGCTGCTCTCGACGCGGGTCATGCCGTAGCCGACGGCCGCCATCACCAGCAGGCAGGCCGCCGTGGCGAGGGCGTGGTGCTGCGTGATCCACTGGCCGACGGCCCACCAGCGGCTCGACTCGATCGGCTTCCAGCCGGCGCCCTGCTCGTCGTCGGCGAGCTTGCCGACCCGGAGCTTCGGCGGGAAGAGCTCGAGCGCCGCGGGCATGAACGTGACGAGGATCACGAAACTCACCAGCACGCCGGCGGCGGAGAAGATGCCGAACATGCGGATCGGCACCAGCTCGCTGACGGCGAGCGTGGCCAGGCCGATGGCGGTGGTGCCGGTGGCGAGCGAGAGCGGGAGGAGGGCGTGGTGGACGGCGCGGCCGGCCGCCCCCTCCTGCACGCCGGTTTCGGCGAGCTGGTCGCGGTAGTAGTTGGCGAGGTGGATCGCGCCGCTCGTGGTGGCCACGTAGACCAGCGACGGCATCGTCAGGAGGATGGCATCAACCGGATACCCGGAATACCACACGAGCGCCAGGCTCGCGAACATGCTGTAGACGCCGGAGGCGATCACCATCGCCACGAGCGTTTTGCTCTTGAGGCTGAACCAGCTCACGAAGAAGCCCACGACGAGCGACAGGCCGAAGAGGATCGTCACGCTCGTCTGGCCGGCCTTGTCGATCGACACGTTGTCCACCGGCGGGCCGCCCATGTGGATCGCGGAGTCGGGGATGCCGCACTCCGCGGCCGCCACCTTGCGGATCTCGTCGATCGCCCCGTGGAGGTTCGCCCGGGCGATGTCGGCGAGGGTCAGCACAAGGCAGGTCTTCCGCTGGTCCAGGTCGTCGCCCGCCGCCCCTGCCTCGATCCCGGCAGGCGGGGGGCCGATCAGGGCCCCGGTGAGCCGGGCGACCGCCTCACCCCGCTCGAGGTTGAGCGGTTCCTGGCACATCCGGGAGACGGCCCGCGGCCCCGTCTGGGCCGACTTGAAGTACAGCGGCCGCTCGATCCGGGAGGCCTCCTCCGGGGGCGGCAGGAGCTTCCGGGCCAGCATTTCCAGCCGCGGGTCGGCCATCGTGCAGCCTTCCCAGCTGACGAGAATGAACTCCTCGCCCTGGAAGTTTTGGCGGAAAAACCGATAGGTCCGGGTTTCCTCGTATTCCGCCGGCAGCCAGCCTTTGACGTCGTTGCGGTTGTTGGACTTCGCCTTGATCGCCCCGACCACCACCATGGGCAGGAGGAACACCAGGACCGCCATGATCCCGACGCTGTACCGCTGGTAGAAGTTGGTGCGGTGATGGGACATCAGGGCCATCCGGGGCGTTTTCGGGGGCGATCTCCGCGTCCGAGCCAATCAACCCTACAGGCCCGGAACCGGCCAGTCCATATCGTTCCGCCCCCTCGGAGCCCCTTTTTTCAGCCCCGAACTCGTCGTAAGTGGTTTTGAGAGAAGAGTTTCCGTCTGTCGCACAGCCGCTCCAGCCGGATCAGGCCCACCCCCCGGGTGCCGGTCACTCCGGGGCCGCCGACGTCTCGGAGGCCGAAAACCCGTGGTCGCGGTGGGAGCCGTCGCAGAAGGGCTTGGTGCGGCTGCAGCCGCACCGGCACAGGGCCACGGCAGGCTTGCCGCCCGGCAGCGGAAACTCGCGTCCCAGGTGATCCGTCACCCGGAGGCGGATGTCGCCGGGCAACTCCACGACCAGCGGGCCGTCGAGGCGGCAGCGAATGGTCGCACAGCCGGGGACCACCCGCCTGGCCTGCTCCGGCGGCTGGCGATCGTCCGTCATGGCTCCGGCCGTGCCGCTGGCGGGCTGTCGGCGTTTGGACGGGAGACGAGGGAGGGCCAGTTGAGGGCGATCGCCAGGACAAGCCCGGCGAGCAGGGCGGCGGCGAAGGCCAGCCACGGCCACCGCGGGGCAGCCGGGGGGATGTCGTCCTCGGCATCCTCGCGGGCCTCCTGCCGCTCCTCGGCGATGCGCTCCGCCTCGATCCGCCGCCATTCGGCCGCGACGGCGGCCTCGTCGGCATCGCCGGTCGTGCCGCCGGCGGCTTGGGGAGGCGCTGGGTTTGGCTCGGTGGGGCGGTCGTTCACGGGGGTCTGCTCGGGGTGGGAGCGCCGGACCGGGGGCAGGCTCGGCACCTCACCAATGTCGCTGTCCCCGGCGTAGGCGTCAAAGGCCGGGAGTGGCGGGCCGCAGCGGCTGCCGACCGATCCACCACCAGAGGGCGGCGGCCAAGGCCAGCAGGGCCAGCGACAGGAGCTGCGAGATCGACAGCGGCGTGCCGAGCGCCGGCGGCTCATCGACGCGGATGATCTCCAGGAGGATTCGGGAGATCGGATGCAGCGTGAGCACCAGTGCGAACACCTCGCCAGCGCGGCGGGTCCACGGCGTGAAGGCCACCGCCAGCACCGCGAGCAGCGCCGCGTCGAGCGCCGCGTAGAGCTGTGCCGGGTGGATCGGCACGCTGCCGCCGTCGGCTGCCGGATACGCCGCGGCGGGGCCCGTGCCCGCGGGAAACCGCACGGCCCACGGGAGCGTGCACGGACCGCCGAAGCAGCAGCCGTTGAGGAAGCATCCCACGCGGCCGATCGCCAGTCCGACGAGCAGCCCGGGGGCCACGCAGTCGGCGAGCCGGGCGAGCGACAGGCCCCGGCGGGCGGCGAACCGCCAGGCGGCGACGGCTGCCGTGGGAAGCGAGCCGAACACCACGAGCCCCCCCGCGGCGATGTTGACGATGCGGGCGAGCGACTCGCCCAGGGGGATGCCGGGGCCGAAGAACTGGTCGCGATACTCGAGGACGTAGAACAGCCGGGCGCCGACGAGCCCCCAGAGAAAGACCTCCGTGCCCAGGGCGAGGATCGTGTCGGCGTCGAAGCCCATCCGCCGTCCGCGGACGATCGACAGCCATGTCCCCGCGGCGGCGGCGACGAGGAGCATCACGCCATAGCCGCGGATCGGCACGCCGGCGCCATCGTCGAGCGCCGGCAGCACCCAGAGGAGCAGCGCGGCCACGACCGCCAGCGGCATGCCGATCGCGCGGATCGCCGGCGCGAGGCCATGACGCGACGCGGCCCACGCGAGGCCCGCGACGGCGACGACCGCCCAGACCGCCAGCCCGAGACCCCAGCCGAACAGCGGCACGGAACCGCCGCCGAGATCGAGGGAGGTCGGGATGTGGAACAGCGTGGAGCGCATGCGAAGCCGGTCAGCCGCGGGGTGGCAGCAGGTGGTTGTCGATCAGCCGCGTCGCGCCGAGCCGGCCGGCCACGAGCGCGATGGCGTTGCCGCGGGGGTCGGAGAGCGGTTCGAGACAGTCCCGATCGACGAGCGCCGCGTAGTCGACGGAGATTTCCCGGGAGGCGAGGTGGGCCCGCATCGCCCGCTCGATCGCCGCGACCTCGTCCCCCGCGATCCAGCCGCGTTCGGCGAGGAGCAGGCTCTCGTGGAGCGCGACGGCCCGCGGCCGTTCGGTCGCGGAGAGGTAGGCGTTGCGGGAGCTCAGGGCCAGGCCGTCAGGCTCTCGGATCGTGGGGCAGACGCTGATCGCGATCGGCAGGCCGAGGTCGCGGACCATCCGCTTCACCACGAGCGTCTGCTGCCAATCCTTGGCGCCGAAGTAGGCCACGTCGGCCGGCACCGCGAGGAACAGCCGGCAGACGACGGTGGCGACCCCGGAGAAGTGCCCCGGCCGGATCTCGCCCTCGAAGCGGCGGGCGGGCCCATCGACGACGATCCGGGTGGCCCAGCCAGGCGGATAGATGGCGTCGGGCTCGGGGGCGAAGATCCAGACGGCGCCGCGGTTCGCGACCGCCGCGACGTCGGCCGCGAGGTTCCGCGGGTAACGGGTGAAGTCTTCGCCGGGGCCGAACTGGGTCGGGTTCACGAAGATCGAGACCGCGACGTCGTCGCACTCTTCCCGCGCCCGCTCCACGAGACTCACGTGGCCATGGTGCAGCGCCCCCATCGTGGGCACGAAGCCGACCCGTCGGCCGCGGCCGCGTGCCGCGTGCACCTCGCGTCGCATCTGCTCGGGATCGGTGACGATCACCGGTCCACCGGTGGAGGATCCACGTGCGGCCCCCATCAGAGCATCGCCTCGACGGCCGCCATCGACTCGAGCGCCGCCCGCGAGAGGTCGGAGGCGTCGATCGTGAGCACCGCCTTGGGCGCCCTGCCGAACGCGGCCCGCAGTCTCCTCAGCAGGCGGTCCTGGAGCTGGATCAACGGTGCGACGCGATCGCCGGGGCGATCGCAGACCAGGGCCGTGGCGGCGAGATCGGCGAACACGTCGGTGTGGTCGCGCGACCGCCGCGCGCGGAACGCGATCCGTTCCTCGAGGGCCGCGGGATCGGCGACGAGCATGATGGCCACGCGGGGCGCGACCGATCGGGCCGCGATCGCATCCGCGGCGACACGGAGGTCTTCGAGTTCGTCGGCGTCGAGCTCGTCGGCTGCGGCGGCCACGAGGCCGTCGCACCAGTAGTCGGCGACCGTGACGGTTCCCGCGTCGGTCCAGCGGTCACGGGCGAGCGGCTCGGCCCAGGCGGTGAGCGTCGCCTGCCAGCGGGCGAGCGCCGCCCGCGGTCCGCCGTCGGCCATGGGCAGTGGCATGGGGGCGTGCAGCGGCCGGCCCATCACCGCGTCGGCAACGGCGGAGGCGATCTCGGAGGCTCCGCTGCCCGGCACGCCGATCACGGCGACGAGCGGATGGGGCGCGGAGATGTTGTCGAGCAGGTCGCGGACGGTGCAGCCCGTCGGCGGAAAGGCGATCTCGCCGGCGATCTCCGCCGCCGGCTCGAGCACGAACCGGCGGGTCGCCATCCGTGGATGCGGGATCGTGAGGTCGGGCGTGTCGAGCACCACGTCGTCGTAGAGCAGCAGGTCGAGGTCGATCGTGCGGGCCGCCCACCGCTCGGTCCGCTCGCGCTGGAGCGTCCGCTCGACCGCGGCGAGGATCTCGAGCACTCCGGCAGGAGGCAGGTCGGTGTCGATCAGGCAGGCGGCGTTGAGGAAGGCCGGCTGGCCCGGCGGACCGCCGACGGGGACGGTTTCCCGATAGTGGCTCACGGCCCGGACGCTGACTCCGGGCATGCACCCGAGCAGCTCCATCGCCCGGTCGAGCAGATCCCGACGGCGGCCGAGATTGGAGCCGCATCCGATGAGGCATCGTGCCATGGCGGCGTTTCCCCGGGCCTTCGATCTCCGGGGGATTCTATCGCCCGGGCCGGGCCGCCGTGCAAACCACTGTTTGGTCCGCGGCCCTGGCCCGGCCACGCCCCAGGGCACACCCCGGAGACAGGTTCGCCACTTCGAGAGCCGGGGGGGACATCCAGGCCACGACCAAGGTCGTCGACTGTCGATCCCTCAAGTCGTCGCCCCCCTGTTTTCTCGAAATGCCGATTCCTCGAACGTGTCGTGCGGGCGAGATCCACTCACGATCGCGAAGCAGGTGTCGCAGTCGTTCGCTCAGCGGAACTCGCTGCGTCGTCGCACCGCGCTGACGCCGGACGATGACGATGGCGTGATTCTTCCGAGGCCGTGCGAGTTGTCAAGGAGAGGCGCGGTCGGGTGAGACGCAGGCGACTTCTGCGGCGGAAAACAGCCGATTGACAAAAAACTTTTTTTCCGTGCCGACGGTGCGAGGCCTGTCGCGCCGATGGCGGAGCGAGGCGCCGCGATCGCCGCCGCGGTATCGTATGTCGGCGCCGGCCAGCGGTGCGGTGGTGACACGAAGGACACGAGGGCTCGAGCGTGTTTTCAGGCGACGATTCGCACGGGCAGGACGATGTGGATCGTGGGTTGGACGAGCTGCTCGAATCCCTCGACGCCAGCGCCGGTGGCGAGGCCACCACGCCGCCCGCGGATGCGGTGGCCGGCGCGAGCTACTGGGAGGCGTCGCGGACACCGTTGACGAGCCTCGTGTTTGCCCTGCCGCTCGTGCTGGCGTATGAGGGAGGCGTGCTGGCGCTGGGGCGGGGATCGCCGCGAAACGGGGCCGATGTGTGGCTGCGTCAGATCCTCGACGCGGCCGGTTTCGGCCAGTATTTCCTCCTCCCGGCGCTCACGGTGATCGGGCTGTTGGCCTGGCACCACGTGGAGCACGACGCCTGGAAGTTCCGCCCCGGCGTGCTCGTGGCGATGGCCGCGGAGTGCGTCCTCTGGGCCGCGGCGCTGATCGGGGTCGCCCGGCTCCAGGACCGCCTCTGGCCGCTCGCCTGGCCGCTTGCCGCCGACGGCATCATCGCCCGGCTCGTGGCCTTCTGCGGTGCGGGGCTCTACGAGGAGGTGCTGTTTCGCCTCCTGCTCCTGCCGCTGCTCGTCTGGGCGTTCCAGAGGCTCGGGGTTGCCGCGGGCTGGGCGGCCTGCTGCGGGCTCGTGGCGTCGAGCCTGCTGTTCAGCGCGGCCCACTACGTCGGCCCCCTTGGCGACACCTTCACGATCTACAGCTTCACGTTTCGGTTTCTGGCGGGGATGTTCTTCGCGATCCTGTTCCTCGTGCGCGGCTTCGGGATCGCGGCAGGCACGCACGCGGTCTACGACATCCTCGTGGGACTGCTGTAGTTCCCGCCCGCTCCGCGGCTTGGGCGCACGAACGTGGTCGCCTCGGCGTCGAGGTCGTATAATCCGACCACGAGCCGCGTGATGACGCGTGGCCGGCGACCAACGCCGGGCCCGCCGACTGCGTCGGCGATCAACATCGTGCAGGAGCGACGAGCGTGATATCGCTGCGACCGAAGGTCGGTGAGCTGGTGTTTCAGCTCTACGGCCGCGGCCTCCATCCCGAACTCTTCGAGATCTGCTCGACGCGGTCGATCGACCGCGGGGGCTACACCGCGACGGTCGCGATCACTACGGCCGGCCATCTCGTCAGCTGGCGGAAGGACGGGCTGACGCTTACCGAGATCGCCACGAGCCTCTCCCAGCCGCTGCCGCAGAAGCGGCGGCTCATCTCCCATCGGATCGCCGGCGAGCGGAGCGACCGCATGGAGTGCCGTGGGGGGGCCAGCTACGAGACCTGCTTCCAGCTGGAGGCCGTCCAGCCGGAAGTCTTCTGGTCGTTCCAGCAGGAACTCGTCGAGGCGGGCATGAAGCGGGGACTCCTCCATCGGTTCGAGTCGGGGGGCCGGGTGGCCCTCGGGGCGGTCAGTTGGATCGACGTCGAGACGAGGCCCCGGACCCTGATCATCCAGGCCTTCCACACGTTTCCCGACGACCTGGCGATCGTGAAGAGTCAGTCGGTGTTCGAGACGCCCTGACCGGTCTTGCGGGTCCGGTCGCCCTTCGCGAGACTGCCGCCCATGCCCACCCGCAAGGCCGCACCCGCCGAACGTCAGGCCCGCACGCCCCGCGTGCTGATCGCCGACGACAACGAGCCCAATCGCGAACTGCTCGAGGTCTACCTCGCGGGCATCGGCTGCGAGATGGCCGCGGCGGTCGACGGTGCCGACACGCTCGAGAAGGTGGCGTCGTTCAAGCCCGACGTGATCCTCCTCGACGTGATGATGCCGAAGCTCTCGGGCTTCGAGGTCTGCCAGCGGCTGAAGTCGGATCCTGCGACGAGCCGGATCATGATCCTGATGGTGACCGCGCTCGGCGAACTCGGCGACATCGAGCGGGCGGTGGAGGCCGGGACCGACGACTTCCTCTCCAAGCCCGTCAATCGCGTGGAGCTCGTCAAGCGGGTGGAGAACATGCTCAAGCTCGGGCACATCGCCGACGAGTTGGAGCGGCTGCGGAGCTACATCCGCACGATGGACGACGACCAGCCGCCACGGTGAGCGAGCCGGGACGCGCGAGCGCCGGAGGCCGTTACGCTCCGGCCCGCTTCAGGCCCACGTGGTCGAGCACGCGGATCGTGGCCGGCGACTTGTTGAGCACGTAGAAGTGGATTCCGGGCACGCCGGCGGCCACCAGCGCCTCGACCTGCCGCGCGGCATAGGTCACGCCCGCCTCGAACTGCGCCGCCTCGTCGTCGCCGGCGGCCTCGAAGGCCCGCGTGAAGGCGTCGGGCAGCTGCGCCTTGCAGAGGCTGGCGATGCGGCGGATCTGCGCGAAGTTGGTCACGGGCATCACGCCGGGCACGATCGGCTGGCTGATGCCGAGGGCGGCGCAGCGGTCGCGGAAGCGGAAGAAGTCGGCGTTGTCGTAGAAGAGCTGCGTCACCACCACGTCGCCCCCGGCAGCGCATTTCCGCTGGAGGTTCTCCAGGTCGGCCGCGGGGCTCACGGCCTCCTGGTGCGTCTCGGGATAGCCGGCGACCAGGATGCCGAACTCGGGGAACTCGCTGCGGATGAGCGCCACCAGTTCGGACGCGTAGCGGAGGCCGCCGTCGGCCTGCTGGAACGCCGTCTCCCCCTTCGGCGGATCGCCGCGAAGGGCCACGATCGCGGTCACGCCGAGCGCGAGCGCCTCGCGGAGGTAGTCGCGGAGCTCGTCGACGGAACTGCCCACGCAGGTGAGGTGGCTGGCCACCGGCAGGTTGTGGCGGCCGATCACGCCCTTGAGCACGTCGAGCGTGGTGCCGCGGGTCGAGCCGCCCGCACCGTAGGTGCAGGTGATCAGCGCCGGGTCGAACGCCATCAGTTCGTCGACGGTCCGCCACATGACGGACTCCGACTCGGGCGTCTTGGGAGGGAAGAGCTCGAACGACAGCCCGAAGCGGCTGCCGGCATAGGCGTCTTGGATCGACACGGGAGACGCGTCCTCGGGGCGGGGAGCGGGATGACAACGATGCGACCATTCTAGCCAGGAATCAGCCGGTGGCTGGCATGGGGCCGCGGAGGGGCGTAGGCTCTCCCGGGTCGGCGGTCCTCACGAGCCGGAGTGGCGGAATGGCAGACGCGGCGGACTCAAAATCCGTTGCCCGCAAGGGCGTGTGGGTTCAAGTCCCACCTCCGGCACTCCTCGTCCCGTCCGTCCCGTGACGGTTCGCCCCATGCTCGTCTTCGACGATTTCGACGCCTGGGGAGATGCCGTCAGCGGAGCCCACCTGCGGCTCGTCTGCGACGGCGTCGAGACCCGCCGCTGGACGCTCGGCGTCGCCAGACTCGGCCCCGTCGTCCTCCAGGTGGCGACCGAGGGGGGCGGCAACGCCTGCTATGGCGGCAACGCGCACGATGGCGCCTTGCTCTTCCTGCCGCTCACCCACCCGCACGAGCATGTTGCCAACGGCGTGCCGCTCGACGACGACGCGCTGTTCGTGATCCCCCGCGGCGCCGATTTCCGCATCGGCGTGCGGCGCCGGGCCCATGCCTGGTGCTCGATCGCGCTGCCGGCGGAGATGGCCCTGCCCGACACCATCCCGGCGACCGCCAGCGGCCGCGTCACGAGCCCTGGCGGCGGCGTCCGCCGGCTCCGCCAGCTCGTCGAAGAGATCGTCGCGGGCGTGATGCCGCTCGACGCGGCCAGCCCAGCCCACGAGGCGGCCGGCGCTGCGCTCGTGTCGGCGGCGACCGCCTGCTGGCCGGATGTCGCTCCGGCGGCATCCGCGGTGGGCCGCCCCCGGCTCGACCGGGCGGAGATCATCCGCCGCGCGATGACGGCACTCGACGAGGCGGGCGAGATCCTGCCCTCGGTGGGCGAGCTCACGCGCCGCGTGGGTGTGACCGACCGGACGCTGCTCCGAGCCTTCGAGGAGAACTTCGGCACGTCGCCGCGGTCCTACCTCGCCCTGCGGCGGCTGCACGCCGTCCGCCGCAGGCTGCTCCGCCAGGGGCCGCCCGACACGACGGTGGCCGACGTGCTCGTGCAGCACGGCATCTGGGAGTTTGGCCGCTTCGCTGCCCGCTACCGCCGGCAGTTCGGCGAGACCCCGTCGGAGACGCTCGGCCGCGTCAGTGATCGGTCGCTGCGGCCGTGACCGCTTCCATGACACGTTCGAGGTTGAAGCTGCCCGGCTTCTGCCGCGGGGGAAACTCCCGGAAGCTCTGCAGCCACTGGCCCACGTAGGCGGCCGCGGGGGCGATCGCGAACATGTGCTCCAAGTACCACCGCTGGTAGTCCATGCCGATGTCCTGGGCGAGCTCGAACGGGTCCATCCGGAGGTTGACGAGCGTGGGAGCCCGCAGCTCCTCGAAGGGCTGCTGCCAGACGTGCAGGCCGTGGGCGTTCTGCTTGAGGAAGGTCACCTTCCAGTTCTCGTAGCGCAGGGCGGCCACGCTGCCGTCGTCGGTCCAGTAGATGAAATCCTTCCGCGGCCACTCCGCCTGGCCGCGGAGCGCCGGGCCCAGGTCGTAGCCGTCGAGGTGCACCTTGTAGGACCGGTCGCCGATCCGCCGGCCCTTCTTGAGATCGTCCTTCGCAGTGGCGTCGCCCGCCGCCGCGCACAGCGTGGTGAGCATGTCCTCGTGGGCGGCGATCTCGTTGATCACGGTGCCCGGCTCGATCACGCCCGGCCAGCGGATCGCGCAGGGCACGCGGTAGCCTCCCTCCCACTGCGTGTTCTTCTCGCCCCGAAACATCGTGGAGCCGCCGTCGGGCCAGGTGAAGGCCTCGGCGCCGTTGTCGGTCGAGTACATCACGATCGTGTTCTCGTCGAGCCCGAGCTCCTCGAGCTTCGCGAGCAACTCGCCCACCTGTCGGTCGTGCTCCACCATGCCGTCGGCGTAGATGCCGAGGCCCGTCTTGCCCGCCACGCCGTCTTTGAGGTGCGTGAAGATGTGCATCTTGGTCGAGTTCCACCAGACGAAGAACGGCTTGTCGTCGGCCTTTGCCTTCTCCATGAAGGCGAACGTCTTCGCGTTGACCTCCTCGTCGATCGTCTCCATCCGCTTCCGTGTCAGCGGGCCGGTGTCGGTGATCGACCCGTTGGCGAACGAGTGGATCACGCCCCGCGGCCCGAACTTCTTCTTGAACTCCGGATTCTTGGGGTAATCGGGATGCTCCGGCTCCTCCTCGGCGTTGAGGTGGTAGAGGTTGCCGAAGAACTCGTCGAAGCCGTGGTTCGTGGGCAGCATGTCGTCGCGGTCGCCGAGGTGGTTCTTGCCGAACTGCCCGGTCACGTAGCCCTGCGCCCGCAGCAGCGTGGCGATCGTGGGGTCTTCCTTCTTCATGCCCTCGGGGGCACCGGGCAGGCCCACCTTCGTGAGTCCGGTGCGGATCGGCGACTGGCCGGTGATGAAGGCCGCGCGGCCCGCGGTGCAACTCTGCTGGCCGTACCAGTCGGTGAACAGCGCGCCCCCGCGGGCGATGCGGTCGATGTTGGGCGTCTTGTAGCCCATCATGCCCAGGTTGTAGGCGCCGACGTTGAACTGGCCGATGTCGTCGCCCCAGATCACGAGGATGTTGGGCCTCTTCTTCGCCGCCTGGGCATGGGCGTCGCGCGGGACTGCCGCCACGAAGGCGAGGCCGCAGGCGGCCAGGGCGAGGATCGAGGCAGCGGACGTCAGCGTACGGATGATCATCGGCGGGCTCCGGGGGCGGCTCGCGACCGGCGACCGACGGCCGCGTGGCGAGGGCATCGGTATCCTCGCTCAGGGCCGGGAGCACAATGCACTTCCCGCCAAAAACCGGACGGCGACTCACCGCTCCGGCGGGCTGGTCAGTAACGGATGCCCACGCCGAGGTTCGTGAAGAAGTTGGGCGAGCGGTCGGTGAGGCCCCAGCCGAAACGGAGCCCCAGTTCGAAATCCTCGGTCAGGAGCACGTGCCCGCCGAAGCTGGCGAACTGGGCGTCCACCGGCTCCTCTTTTCCCGACGAGAGGATGCCGAAGTATTCGGCGTGCACGTTCCAGCGGTCGCTCAGAGGCACCTTGAGCACGGTCGAAGGCGCCCACTGGTTGAAGGCGTCTCCCTTGTCGAACCCGGTGCCGTAGCGCATCGCCGACGTCCATTCCCAGCCGTTGGTGAACCGCCAGCCCCACGATTCCCCCACCAGCACGGTCGAGGCCGTCGAGGGGCCGTAGGTGGGCGTATAGCCCTGGACGATGGCCGCAGAACGCGGCAGCCAGCCGTCCTGCTCCGAGGTCTCGACCTTGGCGCCGTAGAGCACGCGGCTCTCGTCCTCGGTCTCGATGTCCTGGCCGCCCACCTCGCTACCCGACACCGTGCCCGGGCCGCCCGCCTCGTAGTTGAAGCCGAGGCGGAACTCGAAGCGGTCGCCGACGCCGCGCCGCAGGAGCGTTTCCGGCACGCTGTGGGCTTCGGGGCCGATGCGGTTGTCGATGAACGAGTACGACGACTCGAGGATCGAGAGCCCAGGGCCGGCCGTCGTGGGGGCGAAGGTGAACGAGTCGCGGTCGGTCTCGAGCTCCTCGCGTGCGAAGGCGGATCCGCTCCCCGCCAGGCAGACCGCGGCCGCGACCGCGCGAACGCAGGCGATCAACGCCACGCGCAGCCATCGATGCATCATCCCCCTCCCCTCACATCCGGCAGGATCGGCATGCCCCGATTCAGCGCTTGAGGATTTCGCTGCAGGCGCGCGCTGCGGGCCGCAGGCGGAGCCGGGACGGTCGGCGATGGAGGGTGAGGTCGTGCTGTGGCCAGAAATGTGACGAAACGGGCTGATTCAGGGACGAATCGGGCGCGCGGGGACGTTGTGGGGGGAAGGCGGTTGCCGGAAACTATGGAGGAGTTGAGGAGGGGATCGTGCGGCATCTGCAGGCGTCGCGGCCCCGAGAAACCAGGAGTCAACGAGCCATGCCCCCCGCTCTCCCGAGGGTTGCGTCTGACCGTTCACGGGGCCTCTGCCCCCTCCGCACACTGCTCGCATGCGCCGCGCTGGCCGCCTGCCTGAGCCAGGGCGACTCGGCGTCGGCGGCCCCCCTCACCTGGAGCGGCGGGGCGTCGGCCAACGCGTCGTGGTCCACCGGCACGGCGAACTGGGCCGCGGCCTCCGGCACGCCGTGGGGCTCGACGTCGGGCTCCACCAACGTCGCGATCTTCAACACGCTGAGCAGCACGGCCACGCTCGCGGAGACGGTGTTCACCAACGGCCTCACGTTCTCCGCGTCCAACGGCCTGGTGACGAGCAGCACGCTCACGCTCGCGGCCAACGCGAGCACGCAGCCTGTTGTCAGCGTGTCTGTGGGCAACAGCACGATCGGCTCGGTCATCACGGGAACCGGATTCTCGAAGCAGGGCACAGGGTCCCTCACCCTGTCCGGCGCGAACACCTACAGCGGCACCACCACCATCAACGCGGGCGCGCTGATCGTCAACAACGGGTCGGCGGCCAGTTCGGGCCCGATCGTCATCAACGGCACCGCGGGCAACCAGATTCCCCGGCTGTTGCTCAACGGCACGTCGATGACGCTGGCCAACAACGTGACGATCACCGGCACGCACGGCCTCTCGGGGGCCGGCGCCCTGCACTACAACGTGTCCTCCGGCACCGCCACCGTTTCGGGCACCGTTACGATCCTGACGTCGGCCACGGGAGGCGGGCACATCTCGATGGCGTCGGCGAGCAGCGGCGCGATGCTGTTCACCGGGCCGATCAACTCGACCGTCAACCTGAACCTCCGGCTCGGAACCTTCATCCTCGCGGGGAGCGGCTCCTACTCCACCGTCGATCTGGGCGAGGGCACGGTCCGGGTCGGCGCGACCAACGGCATCGCGACCGGTGCCAGGTTCAACTTCCAGAACCTCAACAACAACAACAGCGTCTTCGACCTGGCGGGCAACAACCAGACGCTCTTCGGCCTGCTTCGCACCGGCACCACCGGCAGCGGCCGGATCTACAACACGTCGACCACGAGCGACTCGATCCTCACGCTCACGGGCACGTCGGCGTTCAGCGGCACGATCGCCGACTTCAGCAGCACGTCGAAGAAGGTGAACCTCGTGATCTCGGGCGGCACGCACACCTTCACCGGCACGAGCACTTTCACGGGCACCGAGAAGGTGTCCGCCGGCCTGCTGGTGTTCGGCAACGCGACCGCGATGCCGACCAGCGGCTTCGACACGACCGGCTCGGGCACGCTCCAGCTCGCGTCCGGCACGACCGTGACGCTCGGCGGCCTCGTGGGGAACGGCGCCTTCAGCCCCGTCGGCTACGGCACGATCACCTCGCTCGTGCTCAACCCGCAACCCGGCAGCACGTTCACGTATGCGGGCAACCTCGGCAACGGGGCCGCCGGGATGGAACTGGTGAAGACCGGCACCTCGCTGGCGGTGGCGGCGGCGCCGGGCGTGCAGGTGCTCTCCGGGACGAGCCTCTACACCGGGGCGACTCGGATCAACGGCGGCGTCCTCCAGTTCGCCGCGCCATCGGCGCTCTACGCGGGCAACACCGGCAGCTGGACGGCCGCCAACCTGATCACCGGCAGCGGCGGCGGCCTGGCCCTCAACGTCGGCGGTGCCGGCGAGTTCACCACGTCCGACGTGGATACGCTCGCGGCGCTCGGCACGGGCACGTCCGGCTTCCTGCCCGGGTCCTTCATCGGTATCGACACCAGCAACGCCGGCGGCAGCCTGACCTACGGGTCGGCGCTCGCCGATCCCAACGGCGGCGCCAACGCGCTCGGCCTGATCAAGCTCGGCTCGGGAACGCTCACGCTCACCGCGTCCAACAGCTACACCGGGATCACCTCGGTGGCGGGCGGTGTCTTGAACTTTGGCGGCGCCGGCGGGATCGCGCCGGCGAGCGGCCTCAGTGCCTCGGGCTCGGGCACGCTCGACCTCACCGGCCTCCCGGGAACGAGCCTGACGGCCTCGTCGCTCAGCGTGGCGGCAGGCGGAACCCTGGCGCTGGGCGACAAGACGCTCACGTTCGGGAACGCGGGCTCGAGCGCCCTGGCCGGCGGCGTGATTTCGGGCACGGGAGGCCTCGTCTACACCGGCACGGCTCCGCTGGCGGTGAGCGGCAGCAACACGATCCCGGGTACCGTGACGCTCGCGCCCGGCGCGCTGATGTACCTGACCAACCCGTACGGCCTCGGCGACGCGACGGTCGGCACCACGCTCCAGGACGGTTCGCGGATCTACCTGCTCGCGAGTGCCAACTCCGCGACCATTCCGGAGCCGTTCACCGTGACCGGCAGTGCCACGATCCAGTCGGGCAATAGCGTGGCGTTCAACCTCGGCGGGCCCTTGGCCGTCAGCGGCACGCTCAACCTCAGCACCGATGCCGGGGCCGCGATCACCGTCTCGGGCTCCATGTCGGGCGCCGGAACGGTGGTCAAGACCGGCGGCGCCAACCTGACGCTTTCCAACACCGCGTCGGCGAACACGTTCAGCGGCCCATTCCAGCAGCTCGGGTCGGGCACGGTGAACGTGCTGGCCGCCACCGGGCTCGGGTCGGGTCAGGCGTCGATCACCGGGGCGTCGGCCGGCCCGATCAACTTCACGAACGTGACGGGCACGATTCCGACCTCGCTGTCGTTTGCGGCCGGCAGCGTCGCCGGCACCACGCTCAACAACGTCGCCGCCACCTTCACCGGCAACATCACCGGCAATGGCGGCACGGGCGGCCTCACCAAGTCGGGCACGGCGACGACGATCCTCGCGGGCACCAGCACCTACTCGGGCACCACCACGGTCTCGAACGGCGGCGGCATCCTGCGGATCGACGCGGCCTCGGCCCTGTCGCCGAGCAGCACGATCTCGCTGCCCAAGGCGGGCGCGAGCACCGGGTCGCTGCAGCTCAACGTGGCGGGCACGAACACCTTCGCCAACTCGTTCGCGAACTTCGCATCGGCCAACCCGCCCACGATCGGCGGCTCGCCGACGATCCAGAATCTCCAAGGGGTCACCACGCTGTCCGGCACGCTGAACGTCGGGTCCACCGGGGGCAGCGGCATCATCGTGCAGTCGGACGGCGGCCTGCTCACGCTCACCGGCACGATCAGCAACACCGCCGGCGGTAGCCGGCCACTGTTCATCGGCGGCTCGGGCAACGGCGTCGTCGCCGGGCCGGTGCTGGCCGTGACCGGGTCGAGCAGCGGGATCAACAAGTACGGGACCGGCACGTGGTCGCTGACCGGGACCGCCAGCACGTTCACGCTCACGCCAGCCGTGCTCGACGGGGTGCTCGACGTGGCCAATCTCACTCATTCGGGCGTGGCAGGCGCCCTCGGATCGGGCACGGCGTTCACGTTCTCCGGGCAGGGCACGAGCGGCACGCTTCGCTACACCGGGGCGACGACCCAGGCCACGAACCGGCTGATCCAAGTGGACTCCACGGGGGGCACGATCGACTCGTCGGGGGCGGCCCCGCTGACCTTCACGGGCACGGTGCGGGCGATCGACACCGCCAACTTCAACCTCAACTTCACCAGTGGCAGTGCCGTGGCGGTGAACACGTCAAACGTCGCTCCCGGCACCGCGGTGGGCCTGACGGTGACCTCGACCGCCCTGCCGGCGGGGACCACGATCGTGGGGATCAGCGGCAATCAGTACACGCTGAGCAACGCGGCCATCGCGACCGTATCGACCAACGCCGTCTTCTCGCTGGCGTTGGAGCGGACGCTGCGACTCGGCGGCAGCAACACGGCCGCCAACACCCTCGCCGGTCCGATCGTGAACTCCGGATCGGGCAGCCTGATCGGGATCACCAAGTCGGGGGCGGGGCAATGGATCCTCGGCGGCAGCAACGCCTATGGCGGTACGACACTGGTCGAGGCCGGCACGCTGCTCATCAACGGCAACAGCGGCAGCGTGGTGGCCCCGTTCGTGGTCAACGGCGGCGTGCTTGGTGGGTCCGGGACCATCGGCGGCGCGGTGACCGTCAATGCGGCCGGCACGCTCGCGCCCGGGGCGGGCATCGCCACGCTCACGACCGGTTCGGCGGTCAGCTTCTCGAACGGGGCGACGCTCGGCTTCCAGTACGAGTCGAACCTCCTGACGGCCGACCTGCTGCGGATGGCCAGCACGCTGTCGCTCAGTGGCACGGTGCCGCTGAGCGTGGCCGATCTCGGACCCGATATTCCGGTCAGCCCCGGCATGATCTTCAGCATGATCAACTACGGCGGGCCGCTGGCGGGCAGCGGGCTGTTCTCCTACGGCGGCACGTCGCTGGCCGACGGCGACACGTTCGTCGTGGGGTCGAACACCTGGCGGATCGCCTACTCGTCGACGACGGCGGGTGTGAACGTGACGTCACCCCTCCCCGGCGGCTCGTTCGTCAACCTCATCTCGGTGCCGGAGCCCACGACGTGGGCGCTGCTCGGATCGAGCGGGGTGATCGCGGCCCTGCTGCGTCGCCGAGGGCGCGGATCGCTTCGACGAGCATGACCGCCGCCAGAGCCAGGAGCACGAGGCCGGCCCAGGGGACCGGATCGGCGGGGAGGATCCAGCCGGCGGGGCCGCGAAACCGCGGCAGCGTGAGCGTGACCAGGGCCCAGGTGCTCATGGCATACATGAACGCCGTCGGCAGCCCGGTCACGAGCCAGACCCAGGATTCCCGCCGCGTCCGCCAGAGCCACACGGTCACGCCCAGGAGCGTGAGCGCCGCCAGCAACTGGTTGCTCGCCCCAAAGAGATTCCAGAACATCTTCCAGGCGGGCACGGGATTGCCCTGGGCGTCGAGGTTGGGACGGAGCAGGAACACGAGCGGCACACCCGCGGTGAGCGCCGTGCCGATCCAGCCTCCGGCCCGGCCGCCAAGCCCCGTGAGCTCCTGCACGATGTAGCGGCCGAGTCTGGTGCAGACGTCGAGCGTGTCGTAGACGAAGGTGGTGAAGGCCATGAGCGCGAAGGACACGCCGATCGTGGCGGGCACGCCGAGGATCTCCAGGAACTGCCCCATCCCCAGGGCGTAGATGAAGTTCGGCGACTGCTTCGTGAGCGGATCGTCGCGGGTGAGCACCATCACGCAGCACAGGCTGACCACCGCCACCATCGCCTCCAGCAGCATCGTGCCGTAGCCGATGGCACGAGCGTCGGTCTCGCGGCGGAGCTGCTTGCTTGTCGTCCCCGAGGCGATCAGCGAGTGGAAGCCGGAGCAGGCTCCGCAGGCGATCGTGATGAAGAGCATGGGGACGAGATGCTGGCCGTTGGCGGCCTGCCAGCCGGTGAAGGCCGGGTAGCGGATGGTGGACCGGCCGCCGAACACGCCGGCGAGCGAGGTGTCGCTGGCCACCAGGCCGATCGCCGCCCCGGCGAGGGCCACGTAGAGGAAGCAGCCGCCGAGGTGGCCGCGGGGCTGGAGCAGCAACCACATCGGCACCATCGCCGCCACCAGGCAGTAGGCCAGCAGGAGCACGCCCCAGATCTTCTGGGCCGTGACGTCGGTGGTGCCGAACGTCGTGGCGAGATCGAACGGAATCTTCTGGCCCCCCCAGATCGCGAGCCCCACCAGC
Source organism: Pirellulales bacterium (assembly GCA_040397585.1). Lineage (GTDB taxonomy): Bacteria > Planctomycetota > Planctomycetia > Pirellulales > UBA1268 > QWPN01. Next base: position 32,802 of record JBBAVS010000010.1, on the reverse strand, counting down.
GGCAGGAACACGGCCGTCGCCAGCCAGAGCGGCATCCGGGCGAACCGCATGCAGAAGCCCATGATCACCGGCAGCATGAGGTACAGCAGGCTCGAGGTGGCGATGCCGCCGCCCGACACGCTCTCGCCGTTCTCGAGCACCTGCCGGCCGACGAAGCTCTGGGCGGTGATGTCGGTGAAGGCCACGATGATGTAGACCAGCGCGATCCAGACGAACGCCAGGAAGAGCACGTAGGCCCGGCGGCTCATGTGATCGCGGACCACCTCGGCGATCGAGCGGGCCTTGTGCCGCACCGAGGCCACGAGCGCCACGAAGTCGTGCACGCCCCCGATCAGGATGCTGCCCGCCAGGATCCAGAGCAGCGCGGGCACCCAGCCGAACGCCACGCCTGCCAGGATCGGCCCCACGATCGGCCCCGCCGCGGCAATCGCGGAGAAGTGCTGGCCGAGGAGGAGCTGCGGCGGGATCGGCTCGTAATCCACGTCGTCGCGGAGCGTGACGGCGGGCGTGGGGGCGGCGGGATCGAGGCGGAAGAGCCGGGCGAGGAGGCTCCCGTAGAGCCGGTAGGCCAGCAGCAGCACCGCGGCGCTCGGCAGGAGGACGGCGAGAAGGCTCATGACGGGCCGGTTCCGGAATTTGGCGGGGGCGGGTTTTCCTGGGCGCCAGGAACGGGTACATCATGCCTGTCCGCGCGGTCGGCGTCGATGCGCGCCGCCGGACGCCATTCCCGGGGAGCCCGCGCATGCCATCGTCCGAGACCCTCGTCATCATCGGCAGCGGCCCGGCCGGCTGGTCGGCCGCCACCTACGCCGCCCGTGCCCAGCTCCGGCCGCTCGTCTACGAGGGAGCGATCTCGGAGAAGAACAGGATGGCCGGCACCCTGCCGCTCGGCCAACTGGCGCTCACGAGCGAGGTCGAGAACTACGCCGGCTTCCCCCATGGCGACCTCGGCGGCTTCCTCGAGTCGGCCCTGCCCAAGGAGCGGCGGCTGATGATGCCGCCGCACGAGGGGAAGGGAGTGACCGGACCGGAGCTGATGGAGCTGATGCGGCAGCAGGCGACCAACTTCGGCACCCGGATCGTCACCGACGACATCGTGAAGGTCGATTTCTCAACGCGGCCCTTCAAGCTGTTTCCGGCCGAGGGGGGCGTCGTCGAGGCGAAGTGCGTGATCGTGGCGACGGGCGCCAGCGCCAACTGGCTCGGCCTGCCGAGCGAGGAGCATTTCAAGAATCGGGGCGTGAGCGCCTGCGCCGTCTGCGACGGGGCGCTGCCGCGATTCCGCAACAAGCCGATCGTGGTCGTGGGTGGCGGCGACTCGGCCGTCGAGGAGGCCACCTACCTGACCAAGTTCGCCAGCACGGTGCACCTCGTGCATCGTCGCGCCGAGCTTCGCGCCTCGAAGATCATGGCGGCCCGAGCCCATGAGAACCCGAAGATCACGATCCACTTCAACACCGCGCTCGCCGAGGTGCTCGGGGATGACGCGGCCGGCGTCACCGGCGTGCGGCTCGAGGGCACGGTCGAGCCGCGGGCGGAGCGGACCATCGAGGCGACGGGCGTGTTCCTGGCGATCGGCCACACGCCCAACACCGCGTTTCTCGACGGCCAGCTCGAGCTCACGCCCAAGCACTACATCGTCTGGAAGAAGCACTTCCGGACCGCCACGAGCGTGGAGGGCGTGTTCGCGGCCGGCGACGTGGCCGACGACTACTACCGCCAGGCGATCTCCGCCGCCGGCACCGGCTGCATGTCGGCCCTCGACGCCGAGCGCTGGCTGGCCGAGCACGGCGAGCACTGAGCCATGAGCCGCAGGCCCACGATCGGGATCCTCACCGGGGGGGGCGACTGCCCGGGGCTCAATGCCGTGATCCGGGCGGCGACCAAATCGGCCATCCGCCTCGGCTACGACTGCGTCGGCTTCCTGCGGGGCTACGAGGGGCTCGTCGATCCGGTGAGCTACATGCCGCTCGACGCGCACAACACGGCGGGCATTCTCCTGCAGGGCGGCACGATCCTCGGCTCGACCAACAAGGGCCGGTTCACGTCGCTCGTCGGCGAGGGGGAGCGGGTGGGCATCGACCCTGAACTGCTCGCGCGGGCCGCGGCCACGGTGAAGCAGTTGGGGATCGCGGGCCTGATCTGCGTGGGCGGCGATGGGTCGCTCGGCATCGCGCAGCAGCTGCACGAGCATGGCGTGCCGGTGGTGGGGGTTCCGAAGACGATCGACAACGACCTCGGCTGCACCGCTTTCACGTTCGGCTTCGACTCCGCCGTGGCCACGGCGACCGACGCGCTCGACCGACTGCACACCACCGCCGCGAGCCACGAGCGGGTGATGGTGCTCGAGGTGATGGGTCGCCACGCCGGCTGGATCGCGCTGCATGCGGGCATCGCCGGTGGTGGCGACGTGATCCTGCTGCCGGAGATCGCCTGGACGTTCGACAACGTCTGTCGCACGGTGACGCAGCGCGACCGCGAAGGGAAGCGCTACACGCTGATCGTGGTCGCCGAGGGAGCCCACCTGCCCGACGGTGGTCTCGTCCACGGTGGCGAGAGCGGCGGCCGGGGGCAGGTGAAGCTCGGCGGCATCGGCGAGATCGTGGCCCGCGAGGTGGCGGAGCGACTGGGCCGCGAGGCCCGCGCGGTGATCCTGGGGCACCTCCAGCGCGGGGGCGCACCGACGGCCTTCGACCGCGTGTTGGCGACGGAGTTCGGGGCCCATGCCGCCCGGCTCGTCCACGAGGGTCGATTTGGCGAGATGGTCTGCTACCGGCCGCCCGACATCGCGAGCGTGCCCATTGCCCAGGCCATTGGCCGGCTCTCGACGGTCGATCCCCGTGGTTCCGCCGTGCAGGCGGCCAGGGCGCTTGGCATCGGCTTCGGCGACGGCGAGGATGGGGGTCCGTTCGCGGGTGGCGGGGGTTCGAGGCCGCCATCGACGACATGACACGCAACGTGGCGAGGAGCAAGGTTCATGGCTGACACGGCGGGCGCTGGCGGCAAGGTTTCGAGCGTGATGCAGGAGACGCGGGTGTTCCCGCCCCCGGCGGATTTTTCCCGGCGGGCCCGCATCGGTTCGCTCGACGACTACCGGCGGCTCTACGACGCGGCGGCGACCGATCCGGAAGGCTTCTGGGACGAGCGGGGCCGCCAGCTCCCCTGGATGAAGCCCTACACGAAGGTGCTCGACTGGCAGCCGCCCGCGGCGGCGTGGTTCGTCGGCGGGCAGACCAATGCGTCGGCCGCCTGTCTCGACCAGCAGATCGCGGCGGGCCGCGGCGACAAGCCGGCGATCGTCTGGGTCGGTGAGCCGACCGGGGAGCGGCGGACCTACACCTACCGCGAGCTGCATGCCGAGGTCGCGCGGTTCGCCGCGGGCCTGAAGAAGCTCGGCGTGAAGCGGGGCGACGTGGTCTCGATCTACATGCCGATGACGCCCGAACTGGTGATCGCCATGCTGGGGTGTGCCCGCATCGGCGCGGTGCACTCGGTGATCTTCGGCGGCTTCTCCAGTGAGGCGATCGCCGACCGGAATCACGATGCGCAGGCCGTGGCCGTGATCACCGCCGACGGCGGCTGGCGGCGTGGGTCCCAGCTGCCGCTCAAGAAGAACGTCGATGCGGCCCTCACCTCGGCCGCCCATCCGGCCACGACCGTGAAGCACGTGATCGTGCTGAAGCGAACCGGCCAGCCGGTCGACATGGTCGCCGGTCGCGACGTCTGGTGGCACGACCTCGTGGCCGGGATGCCGGCCGACTTTCCGGCCGAGCCGATGGACTCGGAGGCGCCGCTGTTCATCCTCTACACGAGCGGCTCGACGGGAAAGCCGAAGGGCATCAAGCACACCACGGCCGGCTACATCGTCTGGGCCAAGACCACGGCGGAGTGGGTCTTCGATCTCCGCGACGACGACCTCTTCTGGTGCACGGCCGACTGCGGCTGGATCACGGGCCACAGCTACGTGACCTACGGCCCGTTGGCCGCCGGCGCGAGCATCCTGATCTACGAGGGGGCCCCCAACGCGCCGCATGAAGGGCGGTTCTGGGAGATCATCGAGCAGGAGAAGCCGACCATCTTTTACACCGCGCCCACGGCGATCCGCTCGTTCATGAAGTGGGGCATGCAGCACATCGACGGCCGCGATCTCTCCAGCTTGCGGCTGCTCGGCACCGTGGGGGAGGGCATCAACCCCGAGGCCTGGATGTGGTACCACGAGGTGATCGGCGGGAAGCGCTGCCCGATCGTCGACACCTGGTGGCAGACGGAGACGGGCGGGATCATGATGAGCCCGCTGCCGGGCTGCACGCCCACGAAGCCGGGCAGCTGCACGCTGCCGCTCCCCGGCGTGGTCCCGCAGATCGTCGATGCCGCCGGCCATCCGGTGCAGCCGGGCGAGGGAGGCTGGCTGGTGATGCAGAAGCCCTGGCCGGGCATGCTCCGTGGCATCTGGGGGGACGACGCGCGGTTCGTGGAGACGTATTGGTCGAAGGTGCCGGGGAAGTATCTTGCCGGCGACAACGCCCGGCAGGATGCCGACGGCTACTACTGGATCATGGGGCGGATCGACGACGTCCTCAACGTCGCCGGCCACCGGCTGTCGACGATCGAGATCGAAAGCGCGCTGGTCAGCCATCCGACCGTCGCCGAGGCGGCGGCGGTGGGGCGGCCGCACGACGTGAAGGGGGAGGCGGTGGCGGTGTTCGTCACGCTCCGCTCGGGCACCCCCGACGACGCCCTCAAGGACACGCTGCGGAAGCACGTCCGCCACCAGATCGGCGCCCTGGCCGCGCCCGACGACATCCACTTCACGAGCACCCTGCCGAAGACCCGTAGCGGCAAGATCATGCGGCGGCTGCTGCGGGACATCGCCGCGGGCAAGGAGACCGTGGGCGACACGACCACGCTCGAGGACTACACGGTGCTCGCGAAGCTCCGCGGCAACGAGGAGTGATCGGGGGCTCGGGACTGACCATGCCCCGTCGCCACGTGGGCACAGGTTTTCAACCTGTGCGCTGCGCCGCTCGGGACTGACCATACCCCGTCGCCGGACGTTCGCGGATGCCATCGTGGCATCCGCTCACTCCGCGCTGGCTGCGCTTCGCCATCCTGGCTGCGCTGGCCAGCGAGGCCGGCTCCCGGGGCACGGTCAGCCCCTCGCTGAGTTCATTCCTGGTGGGTGGGGCACGGTCAGTCCCTCGCGGATCCTTTCCAATGGCTTGCCCCTCTTGACGGCGAGCAGCCGGATCGGAGGCACGCGCAGAAGCCGGTGACACTTGTGGACGCCGGACATCGACATTCCGTTGGCGCCTTGAACTCACACACCGCAGGTGGGTCGGAGACCTCATTGCCGCCGGCGCCGAGCATGTCTCCGGCCGGCTGCGGGGCTGACGAAACCTGCGCAGATGCCGACGCCGGCGGACCTATAATCACCCGGGCCATGCCCGATGCCCCTGCCGCCCCCCGACCCGCTCCTGAACTGCTCGCCCCGGCCGGCGACTGGGACTGCGTCCGCGCGGCGATCGAAAACGGGGCTGACGCCGTCTACTTCGGGCTCGACACCGGGTTCAATGCCCGGGCGCGGGCGACGAACTTCACGCTGGCCGACCTGCCGCGGCTGATGGAGATGCTCCACCTCCGCGGCCTGCGGGGCTATGCCACGCTCAACACGCTCATCTTCTCGGATGAACTGGAGGCCTTCGGCCACACCGTCGAGGCGGTCGCGGATGCGGGCGTGGATGCGGTGCTGGTGCAGGACGTCGGCGCGGCCACGCTGATCCGCGGGCGGCGGCCGGAGCTCCCGCTGCATGCCTCGACGCAGATGACGCTCACCAGCGCGGAGACGATCGAGCTGGCCGAGCGGCTGGGGATGGAGCGCGTGGTCGTGGCCCGGGAGCTCTCGATCGACGAGATCGTGGCGATCCGCCGGCAGACCGCGATGCCGCTCGAGGTGTTCGTGCACGGGGCCCTCTGCGTGGCCTATTCCGGGCAGTGCCTGACGAGCGAATCGCTCGGCGGCCGCAGCGCCAACCGCGGCCAGTGCGCGCAGGCGTGCCGCCTGCCCTACGACCTCGTCTGTGACGGCCGGGACGTCGATCTCGGCGACCAGCGCTACCTGCTCTCGCCTCAGGATCTCGCCGCCTACGCGCTCGCTCCGGAGTTGATCGAGGCGGGCGTGGCCTCGTTCAAGATCGAAGGCCGGCTGAAGACACCGGAGTACGTCGCCAACATCACGCGGCATTACCGGCAGGCGATCGATACAGCCGTCGCCGGCCGGCCCGTGGCCTTCACGCCCCGCGACGTCGAGGAGATGGAGCTCTCCTTCTCCCGCGGTTTCTCGCCGGGCTGGCTCCGCGGCTGCGATCACAAGATGCTCGTGCCGGCAACGACGAGTGCGAAGCGGGGGGTGCGACTCGGCACCGTGGCAGAGATTCGCCGCGACCGCGTGGCGGTCGATCTGGTGGGCGGGGTGAAGCGGGGCGACGGCGTGGCGATCGACTGCGGGACGACGAGCGACGATGCCGTGGGTGGCCGCGTGTACGAGGTCTTCGCCGCAGGCCGGTCGCTGACCGAGCCGGTGGCTTCGGGCCGGGTGGAGCTCACGTTCGCCCACGGCGCGATCGACATGAGCCGGCTGAAGCCGGGCCAGGCGGTCTGGAAGACCGACGACCAGGAGCTGACGGCGCGGCTGCGAAAGACGTTTGCGGGCGACGGCCTCCGCCGGCGGCAGCCCGTCGATCTGCACGTGACGGCCACCGTCGGTGAACCGCTGCACGTGACGGCCCGGACGGCCCGTGGGGCGACCTGCGCGGTGGCGTCGGCTGAGCCGGCCCGCGCGGCGACCAAGCACGCGCTGTCGGTCGAGACGCTTCGCGATCAGCTCGGCCGGCTCGGCGGCACGCCGTTCGAACTCCGCGATCTCACGGCCGACATCACCGGCGGGCCGATGCTGCCCTTCAGCCTGCTCGGCCAGCTGCGGCACGATCTCGTGGCCGCCCTCGAGAGGGCCGTCCTGCGTCCATCCACCGTGCCGCGGGCCGACCGCGAGCGCGAGGTTCACGGGTCCGCTGCGCCCGCCCCGCCGGCCGCTTCCTGCCTGCCCACCCTCCACGTTCTCGTCCGCAGCCTCGACCAGCTCCGCCGGGTGCTCGAGCTCGGTGAACGGCGGATCGAGGCCGAGTTCGCCGACATCCGCCAGTATCGTGACGCCGTGGAGCGCTGTCGCGCCGCCGGCGCGACGATCCTGCTCGCCACGCCGCGGATCCAGAAGCCCGACGAGCTGGGGATTTTTCGGCTGCTGGCGAAGCAGGAGCCCGACGGCGTCCTCGTCCGCAACTGGGCGGCCCTGCGGTTCTTTCGCGACGCGGGGCTGCCGGTCGTCGGCGATTTCTCGCTCAACGTCACCAACGAGCGCACCGCCGACTTCTTCCTGGCAGCCGGCTGCGACCGCGTGACGGCCTCCTACGACTGCAACCGCGAGCAGCTGCTCGCCCTGGCCGGCGCCGCGGCCGCCACGCGGCTCGAGGTGGTGGTGCACCAGCACATGCCGATGTTCCACATGGAGCACTGCGTGTTCTGTGCCGTGCTCTCGCCGGGCACCAACAAGACCAACTGCGGCCGGCCCTGCGACGACCATGCGGTCAAGCTCCGAGACCGCATCGGGGTGGAGCATCCGCTCACGGCCGACGTCGGCTGCCGCAACACGCTCTACAACGCCGTCGCCCAGAGCGGAGCCGAGGCGGTGCCGGCCCTGCTCGCCCAGGGTGTGCGGCACGTCCGCGTGGAGCTGCTCGACGAGGATCACGTGGCCATCGGGAACGTGATCGCCGCGTACCGCGATCTCCTGGCGGGCGTGACGACCGGGCGGGAGGTCTGGACGGCGCTCAAGGCCACCAACCGCGTGGGCGTGACCCGCGGCACGCTCGAAGAGAAGAAAAACCCGCTGGCGATTCTCTGACCGAGCTGCTGCTCAAGCCTTTCGCGCGACGAGCTCGGGGCTGCCCGTGCCCGGGAGCCGGCGTTTGTTTCCTCCGCGAGCCAGGATGGCGAAGCGGAGGAAACACCGAGCGAGCGCAGGGCAGGATGCCCGCAGCGAGCGTCCGGCGACGGGCATGGGCAGCCCCGAGCGGTGGGGCACCGCAGGTTGCAAACCTGCGGCCACGTGGCGACGGGCATGGGCAGCCCCGAGCGGTGGGGCGGGCCACGAGATCCCCATCGCTTACGCGATTGGGCTTCCTGAGGGCATGAGCGTCGGGCTCGTTCTGGAAACGAACCGGCCCGGATCGGCGGGGCCGATCCGGGCCGGGGTTTCGTCATGCCTTGGTGAACCGCGGGTTCACTTCGACATCTTGGTCAGCGTCTCGACCATCGGGACGACGACCGGGCCGAGCAGGTCCTTGACGCCCGGGAGCACCATCACGGTGTCGATCACCTTCGACAGCAGCCCGAGGTTCTTACCGACGAAGTCGTTGAACACCGACTTCTCCGCGGCGGGCAGCCGGCCGGCCTCTGCCTCGAGCGAGGTGAGCATCGGGGCGAGCTTCTCGAGTTCCGGCACCGCGAGGCGGGCCGTCTCCTCGTTGGTCACGCCCTTGAGCACGCTCGTCAGGCCGCCGAACAGCTCGGTGGCGTTCTTGCCGACGCGGACGGCCTCGAGGAACTTGGGGTCGATCGAGAACGAGTCGACGACGGTGTCGGTGACTTCGCGGCCCTGCCGCTCGATCACCTCGGTGACCCGCTCGGTGACCGGGCCGACCTTCCGCTCGCCCTGAGCCACCACGACGTCCTTCGGCCGGTTCTGGTTCCAGAGGTACCAGCCTGCGGCGAGCGCGCCCAACGCCAGGAGCGGCAGCAGCCAGCCGGGCAGACCGCCCGCCGGCTGCGGCTCACGCGAGTGGCCGCCGTGACGGACCGTCTCCTGCGAGTGACTGCCGGAGCGAACCGTCTCGCTGCCGCGACCGCTCGCAGCGTCGAAGTCGGCGAGCGACAGTCCACGCGGCAGGGCGTTGCGGATGTTGCCGGACTGCTCCGAGAACAGCCGGGCCACGCCGGCGGCGTCGGGCTTGCCGGTGAACTGCTTGGCCACCATGCCGAGCACGATCGGGGCCAGGTAGGTGACCAGCGTCTTCATGATGCCCGGCTGCATGCCGGCGAACGACGCCAGCGTGCCGACGAGGCTCGACATCATGTTGCCGCCGCCGAGCAGCGAGGTGAGCAGGTTGCCGCCCAGGCTACCGAGGCCCTGGGCCTGGCCACCGCCGAGCAGGCCGGCGAGATTGCCGAGCATGCCGAGGTCGAGGCCGCCCATCGCCTTGGCGAGCTGGTCGGCGCCGCTGTTCGTCTGCGACATCTTGCCGAACACGTTGAGCAGGGCGGGCACCGCGGCACTCGTCGCGGTCTTCGTCTGCGACTCGTTGGCGCCGATCAGGCCACCGAGTTTGCTCAGCACGTCGGGCGACGTCAGCTGGCTCATGATCAGATCCGAGATATTCATCATTCAACTCCAGAAGGAAAGAAACCGGGACTGGTAAACCACCGAAGATTGGACATGATCCCACCCGGCGAGCGGGCGGTGGCATCGGCGCGGGACGTGGAGGCGGACCGAAGCCGTGGGACTGGACAGATGATTTTTGTAAAGGGTGGGCCTGCGGTTCGCAACGGACCGCTGAAAACAGCGGTTCCGAGCCATCCTGAGGGCGTGTTTCCCGCCCCGACGAGGCGGGTTTCCTCACCAGTAGACATACTGCAGAAACCGCTCCCGGTCGGCCGTTGGTAGGTCATCGATCCGGGGTACGACCCAGCGGTTCTCGTCGGTGTCCACGAGCATCTTGCCGCCGGTGCCGAAGTCGAAGGCCTGACCCTGGGTCCAGCGGGTCGTGAATCGCCGCCGCCCCACGTCGGTGTCGACGTCGAAGTCGAGGTAGCCGTGGATGAGCCGCACCTCGTGCACGCGGCGCACCTCGCGGATCAGCGATCGCCGCTGCAGGGCGGCGTGGATCACCGTGCGGTCGGCCTCCGGCCAGGCGTCGAGCCTGCGGATCATGCCCAGTTCCACCTCGTCGCCGTGCTCGTCCCAGCCGCGGACCGAGAGATACTCGTCGGGATGCGTGGCCGGGAACGTGCGGATGATGAAGATGCCCGATGCGGGGTCTTGATCGGGCAAACCCATCTCGATCCGCTCCTGGGAGCCGATCGTGAACCGGTGCCGGGCGGGATCGAGCCAGGTGATGCTCGCGGCCGTCGTGGAGGCTGGCTCGGCCGGCGCGTCCGCTGACTTGGCCGTCGCGTCCGCCGATTTGGCCGGCGCGTCCGCCGGGGCCTCCTCCTCGGCAATCAGCGTGTCGATCGTGGGCTGCTTCGTGACCTGCGTCTGGATCCGCACGAGCCGGGCGTACACGCCGTCGGCGGCGAGCAGTTCGGCATGGGTGCCCTGCTCCACCAGCCGGCCGCGGTCGAAGGCCAGGATCCGGTCGGCGTTGCGGAGCGTGGAGAGCCGGTGGGCGATCGCGATCGTCGTCCGTCCGCGGACGAGCACGGCGAGCGCCTCCTGGATCGCCTTCTCCGCTTCGGCGTCGATGTTGCTCGTGGCCTCGTCGAGCACGAGGATGCGCGGGTCGTAGAGGAGCGTGCGGGCGATCGAGAGCCGCTGCTTCTCGCCGCCGGAGAGCCCCGCACCGTGCTCGCCGAGGAGCGTCTCATAGGCCAGCGGCTGGCGGCAGAGGAAGTCGTGGGCGCCGGCGGCCTTGGCGGCGGTGAGCCCCTCCTCGATCGTCGCCTGCGGCCGGCCGAAGGAGAGGTTTCGCCAGATGGTGCCGCGAAACAGGAAGGAATCCTGGAACACGATCCCGAGCCGCTCGCGGAGGTCGTGGGACGAGAGCTGCCGGATGTCGTGGCCATCGACCGTGATCGAGCCCTCCTGGACGTCGTGGAACCGGGCCAGGAGGTTCACCAGCGTGCTCTTGCCGGAGCCCGACCGGCCGACGATCCCGATCATCTCCCCTGGCTGCACCTCGAACGACACGTCGTGAAGCACGGGCTGGTTGCGGTCGTAGCCGAAGGTCACGTTGGCGAACCGGATCGCGCCGCGGACGTCGTTCCAGGCTTCCGGATGCGCGGGCTCCGTGACCAGCGCAGGCGTGTCGAGCAGCTCCAGCACCCGCTTGCTGCCGGAGAGGAAGCTGGTGAGCCAGGTGGTGAAGTTGGAGAGCGCCCCGAGCGGCGCGTAGAACATCGCCAGGTAGGCGAGGAACGCGATCAGCTGGCCGAGCGACATGCTGCCGCCGATCACGTCGCGGCCACCGACGTACCAGACGATCAGGCCGCCCAGGCTGAACACGATCTGCATCGACGCGGCGTAGGTGGTGTTGGTGTGTTCCACCCACTGCCGCCAGCGGCGGAGGTGGTCGCTGGCGGCGTGGAAGCGGTCGAGTTCGCGGGATTCCTGGGCGAAGGCTTTGACGACGCGGATGCCGGAGAGCATCCCCGAGAGCGTGGTCATCTGCTTGCTGGCCGCATCCCAGAGCCGGTAGTGCCGCGGGTAGACGTGCCGCCAGAAGATCCAGGAGCCGAGGATCACCAGCGGCACCGGGATCAGCGTGAACAGGGCGAGCTTGGGGTTGATCCAGACCAGCATCGCGCCGACGGCGACGAGCTGCACGATCTGCAGGAGGAAGCCGCCCGTGATCTGGTGCATGAGGCCGTGGAGCACCTCGCTGTCGTGCGCCACGCGGCTGATCATCGAGCCCACCTGGTGGCGGTCGTAGTAGGCGACCGACAGGCCCTGGAGCTTCTGGACCATCTCCTCCCGCAAGGCCGAGGTGATCCCCGAGCCGATCGCGGACGTCAGCCGCCCCTTGATCACGCCCACCACGGCGAGCAGCACGCGGGAGAAGGCGAGCGCGAGCACCACCACAAGGAGGGCTGTCTTGAAGTCGGGCGTGGTGCCGCCAACCTCACCGGCCTTGGCGGAGAGGATGTCGTCCACCATGTATTGCTGGAGCTTCGGCGGCACCAGTTCCGCGACGACCCCGACGAACGTGAGCAGGCAGAGGAACACCGAGCCGCGGGCGTAGGGGGCCAGCAGGCCGCCGACCCGGCGGAGGATCTGACCCTTCTGGAGGCACCGCGGGCAGGCGTCTTCCGCCGTCTGGAGCCGCAGGCCGCACGACGGGCAGGCGGGCGGGTCGAGCGATCCCTCGAGGCCCTCGAGCTCGCCAGGCAGGCCGGCCGCGAGCCGCTCGCGGCTGCGGTCGAGCGCCCGCGACACCTTGTGGAACCTCGTGGCCAGGGCGTTGGAGTAGCGGACGAGGTCGATCCAGATGCCGTCGGTGCGGACCTGCAGCGAGCCGCCGCCGACCCCGGACGTCGTCCGGACCCGCTCCACGCCCCGCCAGGGCACGGCGCGGAGCGTGCCGTGGCCGTCGGTGGCGGCCAGGTGGTCGGGCGTGACCACGAGCCACTCCGCGGCGGGCTCCCCCGACAAGCTCACGTCGGTGCCCACCGAGAGCAGGACGGGGCGATGATTGAGCCCGGCCGCATCGAGGCGGCGGTGCACGTGGTCGGGCACTCCGGGCGGTGGCCCGTGGCCGGCCGCGGCCGTATGCTCATGCCTGGGAGCGGTCGTGGTGATCGCCGGAACTTTCGCGGGGATTCGTCGGAGAGCTTCGTCCATGATCTACGAGCGTATGCCAGGAGTGGTTCGGCAGGCTATCGGAGCGGCGGTCTTCCTGGTGGCCCTGGCGGCTGCGGCGGACCCGGCACGGGCCGTGGAGGAGGGCTTCGCGAACCTGTTCAACGGCACGGATCTCACGGGCTGGAAGGCCAACGAGAGCCCCGCCAGCTGGTCGGTGCGGGACGGGACGATCGTCTGCAAGGGGCCCCGCAGCCACCTTTTCTACGTGGGCGTCGATCCGGCGCGGCCCGAAGAGTTCAAGAACTTCCACCTCAAGGCGGAGGTGCTGACGAAGCCGGTCGCCAACTCGGGCGTCTTCATTCACACCGCCTTCCAGCCGGACGGCTGGCCGGCCCAGGGCTACGAGGTGCAGGTCAACAACTCCCAGCAGGATCCCGTCCGCACCGGCAGCCTCTACAACGTGGTCAAGAACTTCACGCCGCCGGCCAAGGACGATACCTGGTTCACGCTCGAGGTGATGGTCAACGGCAAGGCCGTGGGCGTGGCGGTGGACGGCCGGGTGCTCTTCGAGTTCGTCGAGCCGGATGGGGTGACGGGCACGCGGAAGCTCTCCCAGGGCACCTTCGCCCTGCAGGCCCACGATCCCGGCAGCGAGATCCACTACCGCAACATCCGCGTGAAGCGGCTGCCGTAACTGGCCACGCGCTCAGGAAGCCCAATCGCCAGTGGCCGCAGGTCTTCAAGTGGCCGCAGGTTTTAAGTGGCCGCAGGTTTTCAACCTGCGGAAAGTGTGGCCCGCCCCACCGCTCGGGGCCGCCCGCGCCCCGTCGCCGGACGCTCGCTGCGGGCATCCTGCCCTCCGCTCACTCGGTGTTTCCTCCGCTTCGTCATCCTGACTCGCGGAGGAAACAAACGCCGGCTCTCGGGGCACGGGCGGCCCCGCGCTCCCTGTGCCGATCACTGAGGCTGCATTTTCTGGCCGGTGGTGCCGATAATGCCGATGCTGCGGGCGGCGCCGGCGAAGGGCCGGAGGCTGCCCGCGACGAGACACGGGAGGGATTCATGGTCACCGCCAAGCTGCCCGCCGGCATCCGCACCGACATTACCCAGTGCATCGGCCGCACGCCCCTGGTGCTGCTCCGCAGGGTCACCGAGGGCTGCGTGGCCACCGTCGCCGCCAAGATCGAGAACATGAATCCGCTCTGGAGCGTGAAGGACCGCATCGCCGGGGCGATGATCGACGCGGCCGAGCGCGACGGCCTGATCGGCCCCGACACCGTCATCATTGAGCCCACCAGCGGCAACACCGGCATCGGCCTGGCCTACGTCTGCGCCGCCCGCGGCTACAAGCTGCGGGTCACCATGCCCGAGAGCATGAGCCTCGAGCGTCGGCGGATGCTCAAGGCCCTCGGGGCGGAGCTCGTGCTTACGCCGGCCGCCGAGGGGATGCCCGGCGCCGTGCGGCACGCCGAGGACATCAGCCGCTCGAGCACGCAGTTCTTCATGCCACAGCAGTTCAAGAACCCGGCGAACCCCGACGTGCACCGGCGGACGACGGCGGAGGAGATCTGGGCCGACACCGAAGGGCAGGTGGATGTCGTCGTCTGTGGCGTGGGCACCGGCGGCACGATCACCGGTGTGGGCGAGACCCTCAAAGCCAAGAAGCCGGGCCTCAAGGTCGTGGCGGTCGAGCCGGCCAACAGCCCCGTGATCACCCAGAAGCTCTCCGGCCAGCCGATCAAGCCCGGCCGCCACACGATCCAGGGCATCGGCGCCGGATTCATTCCCGACATCCTCAACCTCGACATCATCGACGAGGTGGTGAAGGTGGACGACGAAGATGCCATGGAGACGGCCCGGCAGCTCGCCAAGCGCGAGGGACTGATGTGCGGCATCAGCTGCGGCGCCGCCGCCTGGGGGGCGCTGCAGGTGGCCCGTCGGCCAGAATACGCCGGCAAGCTCGTCGTCGTGGTGCTGCCCGACCTCGGCGAGCGGTATCTGTCGACGCGGCTCTTCCCCGAGTGAGTCGCCGTCGCAGCGGGTTCAGGAAGCCCCATCGCGTGAGCGCTGGGGATGGCGGCCGGCTCGCCCGCGCGTGTGGCTACCGCCGCCGCTGGGCGAACAGCCAGTCGAGCACCGCGGGATTGCGATACGCCGGCGACCATGAGTCGTGGCCCACGCCCGGCAGCTCCGAGGAGATGGGCGTTCCGCCGGCGGCCTTGATGGCGGCGATCATGGACCGCGACAGACCGACGGGAACGAGCGGGTCGTCCTCGCCATGGAAGCACCAGATCGGCAGCGTCGCGAGCCGGTGCGCCGTGGCCTCGTCTCCTCCTCCACAGATCGGGATCACGGCGGCGAACCGCTCGGGCATCCGGGCCGCGAGGTCCCAGCTGCCGTAGCCGCCCATCGACAGGCCGGTGAGGTAGACGCGATCGGGGTCGGCTCCAGGCTCCGCAGCGAGCACGGCGTCGAGGGCGGCCAGGGCCGCGGCCATGTCGGTCGTCGGCGTGTCGGGCAGGGCCGCCGGCCGCTTGGTCTTCCAGTCGAGCACGCTCCAGGAACGCTCCGGGCGGCACTGGGGGGCGATGAGAAAGCAGGGATGCGCGGTCCGTTGGGAAGCCTCCGCCATCATCTTCGGAAAGTGATTCAGCTGCCGTTCGTTGTCGTTGCCCCGCTCGCCCGCACCATGCAGGAACAGGATCACGGGGGCGCGCGTGTCCGCTGCGGTCGTGGCCGGCCGGAGCAGGCGATAGCGAAACTCGACCGGCGCGCCATCCTCTGCCACGGTCACGCGGCGTGACTCGAAGGCGTCGATGGCCGGATCCTCGGCCGCCAGCGGCATGGGCATCAGCACGACCGCTCCCAGGAGGAAGGCCCGCAGCGGCATCTCACTCCTCGCCGGGAGTGTCGCCGAGCGCGAGCCGGACGCGACGCGGCATCGTCATCCGGGCGAACATTCCCAGCGCGCCCTTCGGCAGCCCGAGGAACTCGAGCTGCTCGAACCAGCCGGGAACGTCGGCGGCGAGCTTGCCGACCCGCGTGCCCCGGAGATCGAGGTGGCGGAGGTTCTTGAGGTCCTTGAGCTGGAGCAGCCCTTCGTCGGTGATCGTGCCGCCCGCGAGATCGAGGAGCACGAGATCCTTCAGCGAATCCGCGCGGAAGCCGAGCAGCACCGCGAACACGTCGTCGGCACGGCCGTTGGCCAGCCGCACCGCCACGAGCTTGTCGGCCACGTGCCCGAAGTCCTCGCCGAACGACCGCCGGAGCCAGTCGGTCTCCTCCATCTCGATGCTGCCCCCGCGCTCGATCGTCTCCGTGGCCACTTCCTGCTGCTGCGCGTAGGCGTCGATCTTCGAGGCCAGCCACTCGATCTTGCTGGCCTTGAACTTCACGTACTCGTTGGCCTCGTCGAAGGCCTTCTGGAGCCGGATGAACTCCTGCGGATCGCCGCCGCGATCGGGATGGGCCTTCATCGCCTTGGCCATGTACGCCTGCTTCACGTCCTCGAGCGTGAGTGGAGGACGGAGCCCGAGCAGCAGCAGGCACTCCGGGACCTGGGCTTCGGAAGACGGGGAGGCGTGCGACATGTGGGGGCTCTGGGAAAGCGGGTGAAGGGAGCCTACGCGAACGCCGGGCGGCCGTCCACGCCCGAGCCGCGGTTCGGCTTGATCGCGATCGCCGGATTGCCTATCTCCTCAGAGCCGCGAGCGGAGCGATCCGGTCGAAGCGGCGTCCAAGGAGGGCAGTCATGGCAGTTGATGCGTCGAAGTGGGGCGTGGCCCGCGAGCTGGCGGCCGCCACGGTGATCGTGGCCGTCGGGATCGGCTGGCGGTTGATGACCGGCAGCCTCGAGGCCGATGCGACGCCCCCTCCGGCGGCGCCGGCCGCGGCGAGCGGCGCGAAGCCCGTCGCGATCGTCAACGGCGTCGAGATCACCGCCGACCAGCTCGCGACCGAATGCCTCGGCCGCCACGGCCGCAGCGTCCTCGAGACGCTGGTCAATCGCCGCGTCATCGAGCAGGCCTGCCAGCGGCAGGGCCTGTCGATCACGCCGCAGGACGTGAGCGGAGAGATCGACGCCATGGCGCGGCGATTCAGCGTGCCCCGCGACAAGTGGCTGGAGATGATCCAACAGGAGCGGGGGATCGCGCCCAAGCAGTATGCCGACGACATCGTCTGGCCGATGCTCGCGCTCCGCAGCCTCGCCCGCGACGCGGTCGAGCCGTCTCCCGAGGAGCTTCAGCAGGCCTTCGAAAATCGGTTCGGACCGGCCGTCAAGGCGCGGATCATCGCCTCCCGCACGCGGCCGGAGGCCGAGGCCGTGCGGAAGCAGGCCCTCGAGGCGCCCGACGAGTTCGGGGCCCTCGCCCGTCAGCATTCCGTCGATGTCGGCAGCGCCAGCGCCAACGGCTGGGTGCAGCCGATCCGGCCGCACTCCGGCGATCCGGCGTTCGACCAAGCGGCGTTCGCCCTCCCCGAGGGCGGCATCTCCGCGGTCGTCCAGGTGGCCGACCAGTTCATCGTGATCAAGTGCGAGGGTCACCTGCCCCCCTCGGGCGCGAAGCTCGACGAGGTCCGGCCGCACCTCGCGGAGGAGCTTCGGGAGCGGAAGAGCCGCCAGGCTTCGAGCGAGGTCTTCAAGAAGCTGCAGGAAGCGAGCACCGTCGAGAACATCATGAACGATCCGGCGAAGGCCGCCGCCCGACCCGGGGTGGCAGCCCTCGTCAACGGTCAGCCGGTGACGGTCGACGAGGTGAAGGCGGTCTGCCTCGACCGCTACGGCCGCGACGTCGTCGAGGTGCTGGTGACGCGGACGCTGATCGAGCAGGCTCTGAAGAAGCAGCAGCAGGCGGTGGTGCAGGCCGACCTCGACGCCGAGATCGCCCGCGCCGCCACGCAGATGGGATTCACCAAGGCCGACGGGACCGCCGACACGGCCGCCTGGCTGGAGCGCGTGACCCGCGAGGAGAAGGTGCCGATGCGGCACTACCTCGAGGACGTCGTCGGGCCGACGGTGGCCCTCAAGAAGCTCGTGGGGGGCGTCGCGGTCTCCCAGGAGGATCTCGACAAGGCGTTTCAGGCGACCTTCGGCGCTCGGGCGAAGTGCCGGATCATCGTGCTCGACAACCAGCGGCGGGCCCAGGAAGTCTGGCAGATGGCCCGGCAGAACCCCACGGCCGAGCAGATCGCGACCCTCGCCGAGACCTACTCCGCCGATCCCACCACGCGGTCGCTCCGCGGCGAGGTGCCCCCCATCCAGCGCTGGGGCGGTCAGCCCACGCTCGAACGCGAGGCCTTCGCCCTCAAGCCGGGCGAACTCTCGGGCGTCGTCCAGGTGGCCGACCGCTTCATGGTGATCTTCTGCGAGGGCTTCACCGAGCCGTCGAAGGTGGAGTTCGCCGAGGTGCGGAACGAGCTCTACGACGACATCTTCGAGAAGAAGCAGCGGATCGAGATGGCCCGCCACTTCAGCCACCTCCGCGAGTCGGCCACGATCGACAACTTCGTCGCGGGCACGAGCCAGTCGCCCACGCGGGCGGCGCCGGGGGCCGCCCCGGGGGCCGTCGCCATGCCGGCGACGACCCTCTCGAAGGCCGAGGCGGCCGACCTCGCCCGGCCCCGCGCCGGCAGCACGAAGCCCCCGACGGGAGTCGTGCCCGCAGGCCACCAGGCCCCGCTGCCGAAGTGAAGCATCGACCCGCGGTCCGTTGGCCCGCCACCGGCCGGCCGTAGACTGTCGGGCATGCGCTTGCTCCACACCGCGGACTGGCATCTCGGCCGCGTCTTCGCCGGCTTCGACCTGATCGACGCGCAGGCGCATGCGCTCGACGGGCTCGTCCGCATCGCCCGCGACGTGCAGCCGCACGTGGTCGTGATCGCGGGCGATCTCTACGACCGCGGCGTCCCTCCGGAGGACGCCGTGCGGCTCTTCGACGACACCCTGGGGCGGCTCGCCGAGGTTGCCCCGGTGGTGGCGATCGCCGGCAACCACGACAGCGGCGGCCGGATCGACTTTGGCCGCGGCCTGCTGCGGCGGGCGGGCGTTTACCTCGCGGGCACGTCGCGGGACGGCGTCGAGCGGGTGGACATCGGCGACGAGCACGGCCTCGTCGGCTTCCATCTCATGCCGTATGCCACCCCCGAGCAGGTGCGGTACGAGCTCCGCCGCGACGACGTCCGGTCGCACGACGAGGCGACGCGGGCGCGGATCGCCTCGGCCGACGTCACGGGCACGCAGCGGCACGTGCTCGTGGGGCATCTCTTCGCCCAGGGCGGCCGCGAGACGAAGGATTCCGAACGCGACATCTCCGTCGGCGGCATCGCCACGGTCGATCCTGCCGCCTTCGCCCCGTTCGCCTACACGGCCCTCGGCCACCTCCACCGTCCGCATCGCGTGGGCACCGACCGCATCCGCTACAGCGGCTCGCTCGCCCGGTATTCGTTCGCCGAGGAAGACCACGACAAGACGGTGAGCCTCGTCGAGCTCGATGCCGCCGCCGGCGTGGTCGTGGAGGAGATCCCGCTGCCGCAGAAGCACGGCATGCGGACGCTCCGGGGCGCGTTCGCGGACCTGCGGCGGCAGGCCGCGGAGGACGACCGTCGGCCGCTCGATCTGGTGCGGGCCGTGGTCACCGATGCGATCCTGATCCCTGGCAGCCACGACACGCTCCGGCAGCTCTATCCCCAGCTGCTCGAGTTTCATCACGAGCGGCCGGAGGTCGAGACGCCGGCCCGTGGACCCGCGGCCGGGGCCGGGCGGCGGAGTGAAGGGGAGTTCCTCGAGGCGTTCTTCGCGGCCCGCTATCCCGGCGCGCTCGGCGACGACGTCCGCGACCTCGCCCGCGACTGCCTCGAGCGGGCACTGCAGGGGGAGGACCGGGCATGAGGTTCCACAGGCTCTCGATCGCCGGCTTCGGGCCGTTCGCGGGGGAGGAAGTGATCGACTTCGACCGCCTCGGTTCGGCCGGCCTGTTCCTGCTCTCCGGCCCGACCGGCGCGGGCAAGACGACGATCCTCGACGCCCTCTGCTACGCGCTGTTCGGCGAGACCACCGGCGAAGGGCAGGCCAAGGGACAGATCGACGGCCGGAGCGGTGCGGAGCTGCGGTGCACGCGATCGGCGGCCGAGCAGAAGACGAAGGTCGATCTGGCGTTCAGCGTCGGCGGCCGCACCTACCGCTGCGAACGCAATCCGGAGTACGAGCGGGCGGCGCTCCGCGGCGGAGGCAGCACGCGGGAGCCGGCCAAGGCGGTGCTCTATCGCCAGACCGACGAGCCGGCAGGGAGCCCGGGGGCCTGGGAGCCGATCGCCACGAAGGTCCGCGACGTCACCGATCAGGTTCATGCCATCACCGGGTTCACCGCGGAGCAGTTTCGCCGCGTGGTCGTGATCCCGCAGGGCCGGTTTCGGGATGTTTTGGTCGCATCCGGCGAGGCCCGCGAAGAGCTGCTCAAGCGGATCTTCGGCACCGATGCCTTCGAGCGGTTCGAAACGCTCGTCGCGGCCCGACGCAGCGGCGCGCATGTCGACCGTGACGCGGTTCAGCGCGAACGAGAGGCGCTGCTCCACGGGCATGCCTGGGCGGCGGCCCTGGACGACACCGCGGTCGCGGCGGCGCTTCAGGAACGGATCGCCGCCGCGACGGAGTCGGCCGCGGCCACCGCGGCCCGGCTGACGGAGGTGACCCGGCAGCATGCCTCAGCGACCGAGGCCCTGGGGCAGGCGCGCGAGATCGAGCGGCTGGCCAAGGGCGTGAAGGGGGCGCGGGAACGCGACCACCGGGCGCAGGACGAACGCGCCCGCCGGGCTGCCGATCGGGCCGTGCTCGCGGCCGCGCTCGAAGCCCGCGAGCCGGCGCGGCTGCTCCGCGAGTGGCGGGCGCTCGCCACCCAACAGGCCACCGCCGAGGCCCTGGAGCGGGAGCGTGACCAGGCCGCCGCCGCAACCGCGGAGGTCGTGGCGGCGCGGGCGGCCGCCTGCACGGCGGCGGAGCAGGCCGCCGCGCGGACAACCGCCATCGATCAGCGGCTCGGGGAGATCGCCACGCGACTCGAGGATGCGACGCTCGCCCGGGAGCGATTCGAGGCGGCGGGCCAGACCGTCACCGCCGCCAAATCCCGCGAGGCGCTGGCGGTCGCGGCCTCGCGGACGGCCGCTGCGTCGGCCTGCGCTGCGGCCGACGCGCTGCAGCAGGTGGAAGCCGATCTGGCGGATGCGACCGGCCGGTACCTCGCCGGCACCGCGGCCCGGCTCGCGGCGGAGTTGGCCGATCACGCAGCCTGCCCCGTGTGTGGCAGCACGGAGCATCCGCGGCTCGCCGCGCCCACCGTGCATGCCCCGACGGAGGCGGCGCTCGAGGCGCTCCGCGGGCGGCAGGCCGAGGCCCGTGCGGCCTGCGAGGCGGCCACGAAGGCCGCCGCGACCATGCAGGCGACGCTCGCCGCCGCGGAGGCGGCCACCAAGGCGACGCGCGCGGCGCTGGCCGCCATGCCGGCGCCGCCCGACATGAAGTTGCTCGAGGCCGAACGCAAGACGCTCGAGGAGAGCCGCGCGGCGCTGGACCGCGGCCTGCGGACCGCCCGCCGCGGCGTCGACGAGGCCCGTGCCGCGGCCCAGCGAGCCGACGAGGCGCGGGCGGCGGCGCGCGGGGCCGCGGGCCTGCTCGCGGAGAAGGCCGCTGCCGCGCGGGAGCGGTTCGATGCGGCGCTCGCCGCGTCACCCTTCTCCACCGCCGACGAACTCGCCGCCGCGGACCGGGATCCAGCCACGATCGCGTCGCTGACGGCCGCGCTGGCCGCCGCGGATCGGGAAGCCGTGGCCGCGGCCGATGCGCTGGCGGCCGCGGTTGCCGCCCTCGACGGCCGGCCGGAGCCGGACGTCGCGGCGGTCGAGGCCACCCAGCGGCAACTCACCGGCGCGGTCGACCGGGCCCGGACGGAGGACGAATCGGCGCGGACACTCCTCCAGGAGTCGCGCGGGCTCGCGGGCCGGCACGCCGACGTGGCGGCGCGGTCCGCTGCGGCCGACGCGGCGTTCCAGACGTCGTATCGCCTCCACCAGATGGTGTCGGGCATGGCCCATGCGGAAGACAAGGTCTCCCTGCATCGCTGGGTGCTCGGCGCGGTGCTGGAGGAGGTTGTGGCGGAGGCGACGGAGCTGCTCAGGACGATGACCCGCGGCCGCTACGAGCTCCTGCGGGCGGCGTCTGGTGCCGACAGGAAGTCGCTCGCCGGCCTCGACATCGACGTGCTCGACACCTGGAACGGCACCCGCCGTCCCGCCCGCACGCTCTCCGGCGGCGAGACGTTCATGGCCTCGCTCGCGCTCTCGCTGGCGCTGGCCCGCACGGCGGAACGGCATCAGGGCGGGCGGCGGCTGGAGACGGTGTTCATCGACGAGGGGTTCGGCTCGCTCGACGCCGAGACGCTCGAGTACGCGCTGGCCACCCTCGCGTCGCTCCGCGACGAAGGCCGCGTCGTGGGGGTGATCTCGCACGTCGACGAGATGCAGCGGGCGATTCCCGCCCAGCTGCGGATCGTGCGTCGCGGCGATGCGTTCCGCACCGAGATCGTCGGCATCTGACTCCCGGCCCCGAAGTGGCCGCAGGTTTTCAACCTGCGGGATCCCATCCCCGCCTGGTGCCGCCGCGCCGCTCGGGGCTGCCCATGCCCCGTCGCCACGTGGGCACAGGTTTTCAACCTGTGCGCTGCGCCGCTCGGGGCTGACCATACCCCGTCGCCGGACGTTCGCGTCGGGCATCCTGCCCGACGCTCTCTGCATGTCCGCTGCGCTTCGCCATCCTGGCTCCGCCGACCAATCCGCCTGCGGCGGATCGGTGCCCGCCCATAGCCCGGCTCTCGGGGTACGGTCAGCCCCTCGCTGAGTTCATGGTGTGGGGGCAGCAGCCGGATCGGAGGCACGCGCAGAAGACGGTGACACTTGTGGACGCCGGGCGCGGACATTCCGTCAGAGCCTCGAACTCACAAGTGCCGCCGGCGCCGAGCATGTCTCCGGCCGGCTGCGGGGCCTCGCGAACGTTCGATGCCTATGGCCGAACTGCACCGACGTCGGCCCTTGTGCGCCGCGGGCTACGGCGCCGGCATTTCCCAGGCGGTCTGAAACGACACGCCGTCGTCGTCGGCGCGGAGCGTGGTGGCGCCGACGCCGAACATGCCCTCCATCTCGTCGTCACTCGGCAGCAGTTTCTGCGCGGTCGCGAGCAGGTCGCGGTACGACTCCTCGACGTCCTCCGGCTCGAGCGACCGCAGCATCTCGCGGAGCACGCCGAGCGTGCCGCCCGACCGCGAACTGTCGCTGAGGCCGAACAGCCGCGCCGGTTCCAGTGCGAGCAGCTCGGCGGCCCGGCGGGGCACATCGCTCTCGCGGAGCGATGCCTCGCCGGCGGGCGGGTTGCGGATCGCGGTGAGCGTCTTCTCGAGGGAGTCGGCGCCGATGCCGACCACGAGGTGATCCTGTCCGAGGAACACGGCCGGTCCGTCGGGGAGGCGGACACCGCGAAAGCCCTGCTCCTCCTGGAGTTCGCCGCCGGCCATGCCGGCGAGCCGCTGCAGGATCTTGCCCAGCGGACCGTCGTCGCTGATCTGCCAGACCACGGCCAAGCGGTCGGCGATCTGCCGCGCCTGCTGGCCGCCGGCGCGGCCGCGTGCCTGCCGCGCCTCCGCGAAGGCCTCCGCGACCCTCGGCGGGTAGCTCACCAGCCAGTGGCGTGTGCCCAGCGATGCGAGCACCCGCGGGAGTTCGACGCCCAGCCACCCCTGGGCCTGCATCTCGACCGCGGTGAACATGTTCGCCGTCTGCTCGCCACCGGTGGCCACCGCATATTCCTTGACGGTCTCGTAGGCCTTGCCGAGATCGAGCGAGATCTGCGAGAAGTCGATCGCCTCGCGAGTCACGAACGACGGCACCTCCGCGGCGTCGCACTCCTGGTCGAGGAGGCGCATCAGGCTCCTCCGCGGGGCCGGCAGCGAGGCGAACAGCCCGCCACGGTAGCGGCCATCGTCGAGGGTTTGTCGCCAGGCGACCGGCCCCAGCGTGTCGGCCCCGATCATCCCCAGCGCCGCCTTGGTGGGCTCGTGGCCGTAGGCGTTCACGAGGACGCGCGGATCGACGACCACGTCGAGGAGCGGAACGCCCGGCGGCAGCGCCGCCGCCATGCCGGGAACGGCGAGCACCTCGGCCAGCGGGGCCGGGCCCGACTCCGCGTGGGCCGCGAGGAACTGCTCGAACGCCCTGCGGGCCTCCTCGGCACCGCTTTCCACCGCGAAATCGCGGTCTCCGTCGGCGCCGCGGCGGGCGCCGGCGGCCGGATCGGGAATCGTCTGACCGGCCAGCAGGCGGCTACCCAGCCGCGCCAGGAAGGTGTGCGTCTCGCCGACCTGCACGAACCGGCCGTTGCGGATCCGCTCGCGCAGGGCCTCGACCCGCTCGGCGAGCCGCTTCTTGAACTCGTCGGCATCGAACGCTTCGCCCTGGGCGTCGACGTCGAGCCCCTCGGTGTCCACCGTCAGGATGGGCTCCACCATCCAGAGCACCTCGTGGCCGGCGACGTCGATGTCGATCCGCTTCGGTGCGTCGGGTTCGCCGGCGGCGTTCCGCTCCTCGACGCGCCGCTGCATCGCGGTGACCAGCCGCGCTGCCGGCTCCGCGCCCGGCTCCAGCCACGCCAGCGCCATCACCAGGGGCGGCAGGCCGTCGTCGCGGCGGCGGACGACGACTCCGGCGCCCAGGTCGTCGCGAAACGCAGCCTGCAGGTCGCTCGGTTCGAGCCCATACGTGGCGAGCTGCTCGTCGAAGTCGGGCAGGGTGGCTCCCCGGGCGTCTTTCCGCGCCGCATCGACGAGCATGCTCCAGGACGCTTTCAGCCGCGGTGCAGCCAGCGCCACCGCGCCGAACTTCGTCTGTCCGCGGACGGCCTCGAGAAACTCGGCCGGCTGGGGCATCCGCACCATCGCCGCCGTGTCCTCCGGCAGACACTCCCAGCTGGGCCGCACCTCGGCGGCGCCGGCGAGGCGGGCGGCGGCGATCACGACGACGACACACGGGAGCCGGCGGGCGCAGAGGCGCATGACGAATCCTTTCGCGATGGAGAGATCCCTGGCCGGCGACGCCGGACGGTTCCGCTACGGCGTGGCCTTCGCCCCTTCCGCCGCCGGCCCACCGGGCTGATGGGGCGGAGGCAGGTAGGTGACGCCGTTCTGGGGCTGCGACTCGTCGTAGGGATACGTGTCGCGATGGACGAGGAAGTCGATCAGTTCGTTGGCAGGGATGCCGAAGGCCAGGCCCTCGAACACGGCCGCACCCGCGCAGGCGACGCCGACCACCTCGCCGCGGGCATTGAAGATCGGCCCGCCGCTGTTGCCCGGATTGATGGCCGCGTCGGTCTGGATGAGCCGCATCTGGTCGATCGTTCGCGTGGTGCTGCTGACGATCCCCTGCGTCACGCTCCGCTCCAGGCCGGCCGGGTTACCGATCGCGAACACCAGGTCACCGACGCGGAGATCGTCTCGGTCGTTGATCACGACGGGCTCCGGCAGCCGCCCCTTCGTCTCCTCAGGGTCGAGCTGGAGGATGGCGAGGTCGCGGAGCGGCTGGAGGGCGACGATCTTCACCTTGCGATACTCGTGCTTCTCGAAGCCCTTGTCGGTCTTGCGGAACAGCGTGACCTGGATCCGGGTGTTGTTCTCGACCACGTGGTAGTTGGTCACCAGGTGGCCGTCGGGGCTGATCAGGAAGCCCGTGCCGAGACCGCCGGGATTCCGCACCATCACCACCGCCTCGCCGAACCGCTTCACCAGTTCGGGCACCTCGCGGGCTTCCAGCCGGCCGGTGCGGAAGATGTCGTACTGCCGCGCGTCGCCGGCGTCGGCCGCCTGGGCCTCGGGTCGGACGTCGAGCAGCTTCTTCGCCGGAATCTGCAGGGCCTCGAAGCCGAGGTCGAGCACCACGCCGTCGTCGCTCTGCCGGAGGAGCGGGGCCGTCACGCGGCTGCCGCCCACGACCGTCACGGTCACCATCTCGGCCGCGTGGACCGCGGCGCACGAGATTCCGGCCACGAGCAGCAGGCACCGCATCTTCATCGTCCGGCCTCGTCGTGCGGGGTGGCGGGGCCCTGATCGTCGGGCCCGGGGCGTTGCTCGCCGGGATCGGCCGCCGAGAGATAGACGACCAGCCGGTCCTGGCTGATCATCGCGAGGTCGCGGTCGCCGTCGCCGTCGGCATCGAGCCCCGCGATCCGCCGTGGTTCGGGCACCATGTCCTTCGACTCGCCCCCGTCATAGGGATACTTGCGGTCCTCGAACACCTTCCAGGTCACCGACCGCTGCAGGCCCTCGGGCCGGCGGAGGAGTGCGGTGAGCTGGTGCTTGCGGTCGTCGCAGAGCGCGACGTCGTCGCAGTGGTCGCCGTCGAGGTCGGTGGCGAGAATCCGGTGGATCGTCGACTCGCTGACGCCGCTCCGGCGGCCGATGCGGCCGTCGATGCTCTCGAGCAACTTGAGTTCCCAGGGTCGCCCCGCCACGAGTCGCACCACGCGGTCTTGGTCGACGAGCATGAGGCCGAGGACGGGATCCCAGCGCAGGCCGGTGCCGGCCGGAGGCTTGACGCTCGCGGCAACCCGCATCACGCCCGCCTCGTCGGCCCGCAGCCGGTGGAGGAACCCGCCTCCTTGCTCGAGCGCCCAGGCTTCGGCCGGCGCGCCGGCGGGCGACGGCAGCGGCAGGTAGCTGGCGATCTTCTGCCCCTCCGTGAGCATCACCTGATCGACGGGATGGAGGTCGTCGCCGAGCCACTGGAGCACGCCATCGGTGAGCCGGGCCTTGCGGAGCCGGCCATCACCCTCGAGCAGCAGGTACTCGGAGAGATCGGCCTTGGCGAGGAGCGCCGGTGTCTGAACGTCAGGCTTGCCCTCGACGAGCGTCACGAACTTGGCAGCCGTCGCGTAGGCGTCTTGCACGAGCAGGGCATCGCCACCGAGCCATACGACCTGCTCCACCTTGGGGCCGAGGCCGGCATAGTGGGTGACGACCGGCTCCGGCTTGTCGGCGGGCCAGACGAACAGATCGAGATCGGAGCCCACCCGCTGCGCCCACCAGACGGTCGAGCCGACCGAGTCGAGGGCCACGATCTTGCGGTCTTTGCCCTCGCGTTCCCAGGGCTGCGGATAGGTGAGGCGGCCGTTCTCCCAGCGGCAGCGATGGAGGTCGGCGGCATCCTTCGCCCAGACGAGCAGAGTGCCGGCCGCGCCGGCCGGGGCGGCGAGCGCCTTCACGCTGCCGATCGCCGGGAACGACTCCTCGGCCTGCCAGCCCCCAGCGCCGAACCGATGGAGCCGGAGCCGCGGCTGGGCCGCATCGACCGCGACGATGGCCGGCGTCGCGTCGCTGCCCGTGCCGAGCAGCATGCCGCACCAGCTGCGGCGGGCCGCGGCGCTGAGCGGGAGCGCGTCCTGCCGGCCGACGTCGGTCGGCTCGCCGCCGGCGACCTGGTAGCGCCTGAGTACGCCCTTGTCGGAGCCGCCGAGCAGATAGATGTCGGCCGCCCCCGAGGGGCGCGAGCCGATCTGCAGCCCTTCGATCGGCTGGTCGTGGAGCGTCTGGGCCGGAAGGAGGCTGCCGTCGCCTCCGCACGGATACCAGCGGACGACCTGCCGGGCCACACTCGACCACTCCACGAGATCCTGGGCGCCGTCGCCGTCGAGATCGGCGAGATACCAGTCGATGCGGCCGCGACTCTCCCGCGGCGCGAGCCACTGGGCCCGGCTGCCGCGGGCGAGCGGCAGCTGCTGGATGCCCTGCTCGCAGCTCACGAGGAGCTCGTGCCGGCCACCGGACAGGTCGCGGACGAGCAGGCATCCCGACTTGCCGGTGGGCGTGCCGGCGAGCAGGTTCCACTCGCCGGTCTTCTTCCAGGCCCCCTTCGCGTCGATCGGCTTGTCGGCCGCCTGCGTGTAGATGGAGATGCGGTTCGACGGGGTGGTGAGCACGAGCAGCTCCGGCCGGCCGTCGCCATCGACGTCGTGGGCGACGGCATCGACCGGCAGCTCGTCGATCGGCACCTCGCCGTGGGTCCAGTCGGCCGCCAGCGGCAGTTCGTTGGGACGATCGGGATCGCCGGTGGCGTCGCGTTTCCGTTCTGCCTCCGGCAGCCAGCGGTAGAGATCGAGCCGCGCCTGCCGCGGGTTAACCACGATCACGTCGTCACGCCCGTCGGCGCCGAGATCGGCGACGATCAGCCGGTCGGCACGCCCCTCGAGCGGGATCACCCGCAGGGCCTGCCAGCCGTCGAACGGCCGGTCCGCGGCGCTGCCTGCGGAGCCGGCGGCGGACACGATCGCGAGCAGGGCCGCGGCACGATGAAACAGGAGGCGGTTCATGCGGCCAAGAATACCCCCACGGCAGACCGGCCGCCACGAAGCCGGCACCGCGTCATTCCAGCTCCGGTCATCCCAACTCCGGTTATTCCAGTTCCGGTTATTCCAGTTCCGGGAGCATCTGCTCGGCGAGGGCGGCCCCGCGGAGCTTCTCCAGGGCCTTGGCCTCGATCTGCCGCACCCGCTCCTTGGTCACGCCGAGCGCCGAGCCGACTTCCTTGAGCGTCTGGGGCTCGTGCTGGTGGTCGAGGCCGTAGCGGCGGATGATGATCGTCTGCTCCCGGGAATCGAGCCGGTCGAGGAACTTGCCCACCTGCGCCAGCCGGTCGTTGGCCGCCATCCGCTCCTGGAGCTCGTCCGACCGGCGGTCGGCGGCCGACTGGAGCAGCTCCATGTCGGCGGCACGGAACCGGTCGCGGTGCTTGTGCTCGTCGGGGATGGAGCGGGCGTAGTTCTTCATGATCGCCCACGAGGCGTAGGTGCTGAACTTGTTGCCGCGGGCGTAGTCGAACTTTTCCACGGCGCGGATCAGCGACATGTTGCCGTCGCTGACGAGGTCGAAGAAGCTGTCGCCGGGGGAGACCCGCCGCTTGGCGATCGACACCACGAGGCGGAGGTTCGCCCGCACGATCCGGTTCTTGAGCTCCACGATCTCGGTGTAGATCCGCTCGATCTGATCCATCAGGCGGGCGCTGGGCCGTTCGATGTCGAGCTGTCCGCGGAGCGTCACCGCCTTGTGCTTGAGGTAGTTGAACTTGCGGAACAGCCAGACCTCCTGCTCGCGGGTGAGCAGCGGCACCTCATAGAGGCTGGCGAGGTAGGCGGGCAGGCCGCTGGGCCGCCGGACCCGCTTGGCGTCGGGAACGCCCGGGAACGGCTGGTCCACCACCTTCTCCGCGCTCGTCCGCGAGAACAGCGCGTTGGGCATGTAGTCCAGCGGCAGCTGCATCACGTGCTCGGCCCGCTGCGCGAGGATCACGCGATAGATGCTCGCCTTGGAGCGGTGGTAGCGACGGGCAATCGACTCGACGGCCTCGCCGGCAAGATGGTGCTGGTAGATGCGGGCGCGGCTCTCCGGACGCAGGTGCCCGTCGGTCGCCGGAAACACGGCGTTGTCGGGATGCTCTTGGTCGTGTCGCTTGAGCGTGTAGCGGATGGTCTCCACGCTCCTGCCGAGACGTTCCGCGATCCGGCGGTGCACGTCGGCCGGGCAGGCGCCGGCGACGGCGAGCCGCCGGGCCCACGAGACGATCTTCTCGTGCTCCTCGTCGGAGAGCTGGCTGAACCGGCTACCCCGCTCGATCCGCAGCGGATTGTCGTGGATGAACCGCTCGACCGCGCTGGTGAGGAAGCCCACCCGCCGCCGGCCGTCGGTGGTGTAGCGCTGGGCGACGAGGCCGTGATCCCGCCACCGCGAGATCGTCTTGGTCGAAACGCTGAATCGGCGGGCCACTTCCTCGATGGAGAGCACCTGCTCGCCCGTGGGGATGGTGCCGCAGGGCCCGAACACAGGCGGCACGTCGGCGTGGCCGTTGGTGGGCACGTCGTCGAACAGGTGGATGAAGCTCTCGCTGGGAGCACTGGAACGCATGATCATTACTCCTGCCGGCGGCCGTGCCAGCTGTTGTGACGGGGCGCAGCGACTGCAAGGGCCTACTGCCCGAGCGATTCGCCTCGCTCCGACTGGGTCGTGACCGAGACACACCGTCCCATGCGTATGGCGGACATCCCTGGCCGCCGTCCGTGCTTGAGGACGTGCTTTTTATACGGAGGCGGCTCGAAACCGGTTCATGGACAACTGGGATTCTTGAGCTTTTTTCAATTGACCCATCCAGGCGGACGCCCACCTTCGATCCGTAAGTCGTGTGTGGGAAACGGTTTGTGACGCTCCCGGCAGGGGCGAGAATTCTCGTTTCGGCCAGGGGGGGAGGGATTTTGTCCGCAAAATCAGCGGAAAAGTTTCACCAGACACTTTCGTTGCCCAGGGCCGTCGGGGATATCGCGGAGAACTTTGGCGCGATGTCGAGGGTGGGCGACGCTGGGCCCGCCTCGCGGACGAAGAAGAACCCGTGGGGTGGCCGGACGACGGCTGCCGGGCCGCGGGCGGTATGGACGGACTCCGGGAGGCTGCCGATGGCGGGCTGGAACATTGGTCGGGTGCGATCGCTGGCCACGATGCTTCTTGCGTCGGCCTTTGTGGCCGGAACCCCGGGCGTGCGGGCCGACGACGGTGCGAACGGTGACGGACCGGACATCCTGGCCGAAGAACGCCAGGCAGATGCCGAGCCGCTGACCGCGCCGGAGCCCAGCCCGGCCCAGCCCGACGCCCCGACCGCAGTCGAGGAACCGGCGCCGGCCGCAGCCGCCCCGGAAGCGACTGCTGAGCCGACGGACGCCGCCGTGGAGTCGTCCGCTGAGCCGCTCGTCGAGGTGGCGACGTCGCATCGCATCCGCATCAAGCTCGATGCCGCCGGCGAGATCTTCGCGCCGGCGGGCCGCGACGTTCCCCCCGTGCGCCGGCCGATCGCGGTCGATGCCCGCTTCGACTTCGTGCAGACCGGCTCCGCCGCAGCGGAACGGGGCGTGATCCGCCGCTACCGTGACGCCGCCGCCGACGTGCGGGTCGAGGATGCCGTCCGCACGGCCCGCCTGCCGGCCGACGCCCGCACGCTGCGGGCGACGGTCGAGGGCGCGACCCCCACACCCTCCCTCGACACGGGCTTCCTCACCCGCGAGGAACTCGACCTGCTGGAGACGCCGTTCGACCCGCTGCTGCTCGACCGGCTGCTGCCGGAATCGGCGCCGCCGATCGGCGGCTCGTGGACGGTGCCGGCCGACGCCGTCGCCGGCCTGCTCGCGATCGACACCGTGGAGGCGGGGACCCTCGATGCGACACTCGTCGAGGTCAGCGACGGCCGCGCGGAGGTGAAGTTTTCGGGGATCATCGACGGCGCCGCCGATGGCGTGCCGACCCACGTGGTCGTCGAGGGAACGTATGCCGCTCCCGCGGCGGCCGCTGGCGAGATGCGGCTGGACGCCGGGATCACGAATCTCGCGGTGACAATCCAGGAGCGGCGCGAGGCGAGCCACGTGGCCCCCGGCTTCGACGTCGAGGCGCGGCTCACCGTTGCCCGGACGGCGACGGAGGAGCGGGCTGACGTTGCGGACGCCGCGGCGGAGCCGGCGGCCTCGGGCAACCGCCGTCGTGGCGCCGGCAAGCCGAGCTTCGTTTGGCAGCGGGACGCGGCGGGCCGCTATGACCTCGTGCACGATGCCCGCTGGCGGGTGATCGAAGACGGGCCGGACGGCCTGGTGATGAGGCTGGTCGATCGCGGGGCGCTGGTGGCGCAGTGTTCGATCATCGCCCTCCCGCGGGCCCCGTCGCTGTCGCCCCCGACGATCGCTGGGGTCGAACGCGACCTCGAGCGGTCGCTGGCGGGGCAGTTCGGCAGGCTCGAGCACTCGTCGGAGGCGACGCGGAGCGACGGGGTCAGGCTGGTGCGGGTGGTGGCGACGGGCCGGGCCGACGGGCTGCCGTTCCGCTGGATCCACGCCGTGCTCACCGACGACGACGGCGACCGAGTCGCCGTGACGTGCACGCTGGAGGACTCGCAGGAGAAGCGCTTCGGGGCGGCCGACCAGGAGCTCGTAGACGGCATCCAGCTGCCGGCCCGCGGGGAATCGGCAGGGAAACCCGCCGGGGACCGCGAGACCTCTCCCGACCGCCAGGCCCGGCTCCCGCAGGAATCCCGCACGCCTTGACGCTGGCCGGTTTCACGGCGACACTCCTTTTCATGCGGGATTGCCCCTTTCGTCCGCGTCAGGGCGCGGCCGCAGCACATGTTCGACAGGAGATCCGCCGGCCCGGTGTGCGCGCAGCACGACATCGTTCCGGCTGGCGGTCATCCGATCCGCGGCCGGAGGCGTGAGCCATCGAGAAGCAGCATCGCATCAACGAGCAGATCCGGATCACGCCGATCCGGGTGATTTCGGCCGACGGCGGACAGCTCGGCATCATTCCGACCGACGAGGCGATGAGCCTCGCGCGGGAAGCGGGTCTCGACCTGGTGGAGGTGGCGCCCAACGAGAAGCCGCCCGTCTGCCGGATCATGGACTTCGGCAAGTTCAAGTACCAGCAAAAGAAGAAGCACCACAAGACCCACGTTCATCACGCCAAGATCAAGGAGATTCGCCTCCGTCCCAAGACGGGCGAGCACGACATCGAGTTCAAGGTCAACCAGGCGAAGGGCTTCCTGCTCCACAAGGACAAGGTGGTCGTCTCGGTGGTCTTTCGCGGCCGTGAACTCGCCCACATCGACGAAGGTCAGCGGGTGATGAAGCAGATCGTCCAACAGCTCGAGCCCGTCAGCAAGGTCGAGGCGCCGCCGCAGCAGATGGGTCGCCGGCTCGTCTGCACGCTTTCGCCCAAGTGAACCGCCACCGTTTCCCGCACCGCACCACGCATCAGGAGAGTTTGCCATGCCGAAGCAGAAGACCCACAAGGGCGTCAAGAAGCGTTTCCGGATCACCGCCACGGGCAAGGTGAAGCACCGCCGTGCCGGCACGAGCCACCTGCAGGTGCGCCTGACGGCGAAGCGGAAGCGGAAGCTCCGCGGCACCGGCGTGCTGGCGGCCTCCGACGAGCACCGCATCCACGACGCGCTCGGCAAGTACAGTTACTGAATACACGCCCGCACTGCCCTCGTGGCCAGTGCGGGCTGATCTTGAGAGCCCGCCATCCGGGCGGGCAGCGGGATGGCGCTTCGGCGCGAGTGCGGGC
>JBBAVS010000009.1:59984-61556 GCA_040397585.1 Pirellulales bacterium | reverse complement strand
AAAACCTGCACCCACTCCGGACAGGTGGCCGCAGGTCTCCAAAGTGGCCGCAGGTTTTCAACCTGCGGGATTTTCGCTGGAGTAGGCCTTCAGATGGAGCCGAATCACCCCGCGCAAAAAAACCGGGCCACGCGAAACGCGTGGCCCGGTGACCAAACTGCTTGTGCAGCGAACACCCGAATCTATTCGCTCCGCTTCCGCTTCCGGAGCACCAGCGCCGCAAGGCCGGCCGTGCAGCCGGCAACGACCGCCGTGGTCGACGGCTCGGGGACGATCTGGAAGGCCTGGATGCCGTTGTTGGTGCTGAGAGCGTAGATCGTCGGCGTGCCGTTCACGGTGCCGAACGCCATGCCGCCGATGGCGTTGCCGTTCGCATTCGTGCTGGTCGTGAGATTGGCCGACTGCAGGAACGTCATGGATCCCGACGTAAGCAGATTCGTGGCGTTGTAGAGACGTACCGTGTTCGTGGTCGAACCAGATCCCCACTCCTGCGTGGCCACGAGCGGCGTTCCATAGGCAGTGAAATAGAGCAGACCTCTTTCCGTAGTCAACAAAGACCTACTGAAGTCGAGCGTTCCGCTGGTCCCGAGAAAACTCACGATTCGCATGTTTGTGCCCTGCGTCCCGATCACCGTGTTGGAATCAGGAATCGTGATGCCGAGACGGAAGTCTCCGGCAGCCCCTCCCGTGTAGGAAACAGCTGCCGCGGAACCGCCCGTGCTCCCGGTCGACACGGTCGCGAATGAGTTGTTTCCCGTGACGCTCGGGGAACTACCGAAGCCCGCCGCCAGAAATCCGGATCCATCGGCGCCGAACACCGCAAGGTCGTCACCCACCCTCGCCCCAGCCAAGCCCGCATTGCCGGTGTAATGCGTGGTGGCCGTGCCGGACTGGTTCGCCCAGCGGTAAACCTTGAACGGAGTGGTTGTCGAGTTAGTCGAGAGATTGCCGCCATAGATGACGCCGTCGCTCGTTACGCCCACAGTGCTGAGAGTCCTTGCGATTCCGCCGGATGCGGACCCTCCCGAGATGCCCGAATTGCTTAACTCTATGCCGACCGCACCGGTCGCCGCGTTCACTGGGTAGAGGCTGGTGCCGCTGGCGTAGAGAAGGTTTCCGGCCACGGGGTCGAAGGCCACGGAACGGATGCGATCACCGGTTCCAGTGGTCGTCACGCCACCCGGCCCGGCGGGAAACGCGGTAGGCTGCAGCCAGCCATTGCTGCCGAACGTCGTGAGCGCCTGCATCGAAATCTGGGCCCGTGCCGACGACGGGATGGCCAGGAGTGCCGCAACGCAGCACGGTGCAATCAGGCCACGAATCACCTTGAGGATGGACGGCACAATGCCAAAGGCTCGCATGACTGATTTCTCCTCGGAAGAACGTGACGAGGCCCGACAACAAGACTCCCTTCGCGTGTTGTACGCCTTTATTCCGGATCGCAAAGACAGCCGAAATGGAAAGTGACGAATCGGGCGCCGGGAGGGACGAATCGGGCGCGCGTGGGACGAAACGGGCTGATTCAGGGACGAATCAGCGGCGCTGAAAACCGCGAGAGGAGTCCCCATCGCT